>JAQBXG010000197.1 GCA_027625125.1 Pseudomonadota bacterium | reverse complement strand
CTCGAAGACACGATCTCGATCCTGCGCGGTCTCAAGGAAAAGTACGAAGTCCACCACGGCGTCCGCATCACCGACGCGGCGATTGTCTCGGCGGCGACGCTGTCCAACCGCTACATCACCGACCGCTTTTTGCCCGACAAGGCGATCGACCTGGTCGATGAAGCGGCCAGCCGCCAGCGCATCGAAGTCGATTCGAAGCCGGAGGAAATCGACGAAATCGATCGCCGCATCATCCAGTTGAAGATCGAACGCGAGGCGCTGAAAAAGGAAAGCGACGATGCATCGCGCCAGCGGCTCGAAAAGCTCGAAGCCGAGCTCGCCGATTTCGAGGCGCGGTCGGCGGCGCTGACCGCCCGCTGGCAGGCGGAAAAGGACGAACTGGCGGGATCCCAGAAAATCCAGGAAGAACTGGAAGCGGCCCGCACCGAACTTGCCGCCGCCCAGCGCGAAGGCAATCTTGCCCGCGCCGGCGAACTTGCCTATGGCATCGTGCCGGAACTGGAACAAAAGCTCGCCGCCCAGGGCGATGGCCGCCCCGATCATTTGCTGCGCGAGGCGGTGACCGATGCCGACATCGCCGCGATCGTGTCGCGCTGGACCGGTGTGCCGGTCGACAAGATGCTCGCCGGCGAACGCGAAAAACTGCTGGCGATGGAAGTCGAGCTGGGCCGCCGCGTGGTCGGCCAGGCCGAAGCGGTGCGCGCCGTGTCTGACGCGGTGCGCCGCGCCCGGGCGGGCCTGCAAGACCCGAACCGCCCGGTCGGCTCGTTCCTGTTCCTTGGCCCGACCGGCGTCGGCAAGACCGAGCTGACAAAGGCGCTGGCGGCGTTTCTGTTCAACGACGAAAGCGCGCTGCTGCGCGTCGATATGTCCGAATACATGGAAAAGCATTCGGTGGCGCGGCTGATCGGCGCGCCGCCTGGCTATGTCGGATATGACGAAGGCGGGGCGCTGACCGAAGCGGTGCGGCGGCGGCCCTACCAGGTGATCCTGTTCGACGAAATCGAAAAGGCGCACCCAGAGGTCTTCAACGTCCTGCTCCAGGTGCTGGACGACGGTCGCCTCACCGACGGCCACGGCCGCATGGTCGATTTCCGCAACACGCTGATCGTGCTGACCTCGAACCTCGGCGCCGATATTCTGGCCGGCCAGGCCGAGGGCGAGGATTCTGGAGCCGTGCGTCCGGCGGTGATGGAAGTGGTGCGAACGGCGTTCCGGCCCGAGTTCCTGAATCGTCTGGACGAAATCCTGCTGTTCCACCGGCTGTCGCGCGGCGACATGACCGGCATCGTCGATATCCAGCTCGAACGCCTGCACCGCCTGGTGGCGGACCGCGACATCACGCTCGAGCTCGACGACAAGGCGCGCGCCTGGCTCGCCGATGTCGGGTACGACCCGGTGTACGGCGCCAGGCCCCTAAAGCGTGTGATCCAGCAAACGTTGCAAAACCAGCTCGCCACCCGCATCCTCGAAGGCACCGTCAACGACGGCGACCATGTGCGGGTCAGCGCCGAAGACGGGTCGCTGGTGATCGACGGCGTACCGATCGAGGCCGCCGCGGCCTGACGGTCTATTCGCGGTTGGCGTCAGCGACGGCGGCCGCGGCCGGCGCGGCCATGGCCGCGTCGATCGCGGCGGCGGCGCGGCGGAATGCGGCAAGCTCCGCGCCCTCCAGCCGCTTGCCGGTCGGCAGCTTGATGTTCATCGGATTGACCTGGCCGCCGTTGGCCCTCACTTCATAGTGCAGGTGCGGGCCGGTGGAGGTGCCGGTCGTGCCGACATAGCCGATGGTCTGGCCCTGGCGAACCCGCACGCCCGGTTGAATGCCGGCCGCGAACCGCGACATGTGGGCATAGGCGGTCTTGTAGTCGGCGTTGTGGCGAAGGCGGACGTAATTGCCGTATCCGCCGTTGCGGCCCGCCACCTCGATGACGCCGTCGCCGGCGGCATGGATCGGCGTGTCGGTCGGCGCGGCAAAGTCGATGCCCTTGTGCATGCGCGTGTACCCCAACACCGGGTGACGGCGCATGCCGAATCCGGACGACAGCCGGCCACCGTCGATCGGCGTCCGCAACAACGCCTTGCGGACGCTGTGTCCTTCCTCGTTGTAGTAGTCGATGATGCCGTCCGGGGTCTCATAGCGGTACAGCTGCATGCGATTGCCCGACAGCGTCATCGCCGCATACAGAATGTCGCCTTCCTTGACGGCGGCGCCGGTCTCGTCGTGCAGCGTTTCGTAGTAGATCGCAAAGGTGTCGCCGGTCTGGATGTCGCGCTGAAAGTCGATGTCCCATGAATAGATGCGAATCAGATCCATGATCGTGTTCATCGGCAGCGCAGCACGCTCGGAAGCCAGGAACAGGCTGTCCTCGATCTTGCCGCCGACGCGCACCGTTTGCACGTCCAGCGGCTTCCAGATTTCGAATGGGGAAAACACGCCGTCGCGGTTCCGCATCGCCGCGACTTCGCGGTCCACGTCCATCACGACGTTCACCGCCAGCAACCGTTCGTTCCAACCCGAATCGTTGTCCTGGGCGAACGTGATCTTCACCGACTGCCCGGCGCGCAACCGGCGCGGATCAAAAATGTCCTGCAACGCCTGGATCGCCTCATGGGCGTCGTTGGCGGTCGCCCCCGCCGACAGCAACGCCTCCATCAGCGTATCGCCAGGGTTGACGGTAATCGTGCGGTCGATTGTCGCCACCCAGTCGAAATCCGGCGGCGGCGGCGGCGGTGGCGGCGCGACCGGGGAAACGGCGGGATGGGTGGGCGTTCCCAGCGCGGCCAGCAACTGCTCCGCTTCGTCCTTCGACAGCCGCCGCGGCGTATAGCCGCCGCCGTCGGACAGGAACGCGGCGGCCTCGGCGTTGGCGTCGACGGCCACGGTCAGCGCCAACAGCCTGGGTTCGTCGCCGGTTCCCAGCCGGCCGAACGTGGCGGTCACGACCTGGCCGATGTGCAGCCGCCGTGGATTGAAGATGTCGGCCAGGGCGGCGGTGGCGTCGTTCGCCTCCCGCGCGGATGCGCCCAGCGTGATCGCGGCGTCCATCAGCGTGTCGCCGCGGCTGATGATCAGGCTTGCGGTGGTGTGGTCGAATCCGGCCAATCGCGGCGCCGGGGCGTCGTCCTCGGCCACCG
>JAQBXG010000196.1 GCA_027625125.1 Pseudomonadota bacterium | reverse complement strand
GCCGGTCGTCCGGCGTGGCTGGGCGGCGCGCGGCGCGGGCGCGGGGCTTGGCTCCTCGTCGCCGAGATAGGACTTCACCCATCGCAACAGCGCGGCGATTTCGCGCGCCGGGCGGCCTTCGGGATATTGCTCGATGTAGGTGCGGCCGTCGGGCATCGGGTGTTGCAACGTCGGCCGCTGGGTGATCGCGAACGGCGCCAACGGCAGATTGTACCGGGACAGCGCACGGCGCGCCTGGCGCGTGAACGGAACCTCGGTATTGCCCCGCGGCGGCGGCGCGGCGTTGATGACGATGCCGGCCGGGGCGCCGAGATTTTCGACCAGATCCACCGTCTTGCCGATCGCCCGCAGGTCCATCGGACCCGGACGGCAGGGGATCAGGTTGAAATCCACCAGCTCGGCGGTCTGGATCGCCGCGCGGTCGGCGCGGGGCGCGGTGTCGATCACCGCCAGCGTGAAGCCGCGCTTTTCCGCCTGGGCCAGCGCCGCCGACAGATTTTTCGGATGACACTGCGCCATCGCCGGGCGCTTGAGCTTTCGCGCCCGCCACCACTGGGCGGCCGAAAACTGCGGATCGGTATCGATGACGACGACGTTTTCGCCCCGCATCGCGGCCATGACCGCCAGATGCACCGCGAGAGTGGTCTTTCCGGCGCCGCCCTTCTGGGCGAGAAGGCTCAGGTAATACATGGATTCGGCAGGCGCGCTCGTCGCACGGTGGGGCGCGCGGACGATACCATATAGGCGAGGTTTTCCACACGGTTGTGCGGCGAGGTTGCGCAGACGTGGCAACCGCGACGGAGCCGTTCGGCGGCCGGTCGCGCGCCCGGGCGTTTCCGATCGCCGACTTGCAAACCGCGGCGGCGCATCCGATGTAAGGGCCGCGGCGCGGGACGGACCGGCATCGCCGTGGGGAGGATGTGTACGTTGCATAGCCGCAATTCCAGACCGGCGACGACGGTCGCCGCGGACGCGGACGCGATCCTGTCGATCGCCAACCTGTCCAAAACCTATGACGACGGCTTCACCGCGTTGAAGGACTTGAGCCTGGACATTCGTCCGGGGGAAATCTTTGCGTTGCTGGGGCCGAACGGCGCCGGCAAGACGACGCTGATCAATATCGTTTGCGGCATCGTCACGGCCAGCGCCGGGTCGGTGCGCGTCGGCGGCCACGATATCGTCCGCGACTATCGCGCGGCGCGGTCGCTGATCGGACTGGTACCGCAGGAATTGGCGACCGACGCCTTTGAGTCGGTGATGGCGACGGTGCGATTCAGCCGCGGGCTGTTCGGACACGCGCCCGACCGCGCGCATATCGAGAAGGTGCTGCGGGACCTGTCACTGTGGGACAAGCGGAATGCGCGCATCACAACGTTGTCGGGGGGCATGAAGCGGCGGTTGATGATCGCCAAGGCGTTGTCGCACGAGCCGCAAATCCTTTTTCTGGATGAACCCACCGCCGGCGTCGATGTCGAGTTGCGGAAGGACATGTGGGCGTTGGTGCGATCGCTGCGCGACACCGGGGTGACGATCATCCTGACCACCCACTACATCCAGGAGGCCGAGGAAATGGCCGACCGGATCGGCGTCATCAACAACGGCGCGCTGGTCGTGGTCGAAGAAAAGGCGGCGTTGATGCGGCAAATGGGACAAAAGCAATTGACGCTGCATCTGCTGGACCGCCTGGCCGAGTTGCCGGCGGCGCTGGTGGCGCATCAACTGGAAATCGCTGCCGACGGCGCGGCGCTGATCTATACCTATGACACGCAGGCCGAGCGGACCGGCATTACGCGGCTGTTGCAGGACGTGCGGCAGGCGGGGATTCGCTTTCGCGACCTGCAGACCCGCGAAAGCTCGCTGGAGGAAATCTTTGTGCGTCTGGTGCGGGGGCCGCAATCATGAACCCGCGTGCGATCCAGGCGATCTATCTTTTCGAGATGGCGCGGTGGCTGCGGACATTGGGGCAGAGCGTGCTGTCGCCGGTGATTTCGACATCGCTGTATTTTGTCGTGTTCGGAGCGGCGATCGGGTCGCGCATCGAGGACATCGAGGGCGTCAGTTACGGGTCGTTCATTGTTCCCGGTCTGGTGATGCTGATGGTGCTGACCCAGAGCGTCGCCAATGCCTCGTTTGGAATCTATTTCCCGAAGTTTATCGGCACGATCTATGAGCTGTTGTCGGCGCCGGTTTCGTATGTCGAAATCGTCATCGGCTATGTCGGGGCGGCGGCGAGCAAATCGATCCTGTTGGGGCTGATTATTCTGGCCACGGCGCAGCTGTTCGTGCCGCTGGAGGTCGCGCACCCGTTCTGGATGATCGGGTTTCTGGTGTTGACCGCGGTGGCGTTCAGCCTGTTGGGGTTCATCATCGGTATCTGGGCCGACGGGTTCGAGAAACTGCAATTGGTGCCGGCGTTGATCATCACGCCGCTGACGTTTCTGGGCGGCAGTTTCTATTCGATCGAGATGTTGCCGCCGCTATGGCAGACCGTGACGCTGTTCAATCCCGCCGTGTATCTGATCAGCGGATTCCGGTGGAGCATGTACGGGCTGTCGGATGTCGGGGTCGGCGTCAGCCTGTCGATGACGCTGGTGTTTCTGGCGCTGTGCGTGGCCATTGTGGGGTGGATCTTCAAGACCGGATACCGGTTGAAGTCGTAGCGGCCGCCGCGCCGGCGCGGGAATTCGTGCTAGCCTTTGGCAATGGGAACTAAGGGCGCCCTGGCGGCGATGGCCGCCGTGCTGCTGATCGTGGCCGGCGCGGCGTGGGCGTTGCTCTCGATGTTGATGTCGTTGACGTCGCTGACGACGCCGCGGCCGTCGGCGCAGCGGGGGCCGGACCTGATGAGCGCGGCCGCCGCGCTGCTCGACGCCGGCGAGGTCGACGCCGCGATCGACGTGCTGGAGCCGCTGGCGAACGCCGGAGATGCTGCCGCGCAATTGCGGCTGGGGCGTCTGTTCGCCGGCGGCGACGGCGTCCCAGCCGATCCCGCAGCGGCGTTCGCATGGACGATGCAGGCCGCGGCGCATGGCGATCCGGCGGCGCAATATCTGGTGGGCCAGGCGCTGGACCTGGGGGTTGGGGCGTTGCCGGATGCGGCTGCGGCGCTGACGTGGTATGCGCGCGCCGGTCTGGCCGGTGACGCCGAGGCGC
>JAQBXG010000195.1 GCA_027625125.1 Pseudomonadota bacterium | reverse complement strand
CGCCACCACCGCCACAGGCGGCGAGCCCCGCCAGCAGCACCGCCATCGCCAGGCGCAACGGCGCGGCGGACCCCGGCTGCATTGTTTCCCGATATCCCATGCGGTCGAAAGACTATGGCAGCGCCGCCGCGCCATCCATCGCCCCTTGCGGCCTCGGGCGCAGTCCGAGAGGATAGCGGCCGGAGCGGAAGAGCGACCGGATCATGAGCGAAGTTGCCGAAAAGGCGAGCCTGCGCCAGGCGGAGCTGGAGGTGCGCCAGCTGCACGAGACGATCCAGGAGCTGCGGACGCGGCTGGAGCGGGCCAACCACGACGGCGTGGCAATGGCGCAACAGGCCCGCGCCGGGTCGGAGGCCGAGATTCGCGACCTGCGGGCCACCGCCCAGGCGCTCCGCGACGAAATGGAAAAGATGCACTACGAGGCCGACACCCGGGTGCAAAGGGCGGTTGCGGCCGGCCACGACGAACTGGTGCAGCTAAAGGCGATGGTCCAGGCCCTTCGTGATCAGATCGACCAGTTGCGGTTCGAGGCTGACGCTCGCGTGCAACAGGCGGTGGCGAACGCCTCCGGCGAAATTGCCCAGCTGAAGGCGACGGTGCAGGAGCTTCGCGACCAGGCCGACGAATTGCGGTTCGAAGCGGACGCGCGGGTGCAAACGGCGGTGCAGCAGGGCAACGAGGAGATTCAGCAGTTGCGCCAGACCGCCCAGGACCTCCGCGATCAGTTGGAGGACCGCGTCTACGCCCACCGCGAGGAAATGCAGGAACTGGAGCGCGACCGCCGCGACGAGGTCGCGGATCTGCAGCGGGCCATCCAGGCCCTCCGCGACAAACTGGAGGGGCGCGAAACCCGGCCGGCGTCCGGCAAGAAAACCAGAAAGAAGGCGACCTAGAAATGGAACCGATCCGCATCGGCGGCGGCGCGAGCAAGGGCGACACCCAGGGGCGGCTGCGCGAGGTCGAGATGCTGCTCAGCGTCTCGCGCATGGTCGCGGCGATGGAGACGGTGGACGAAGTCCTCCGCACCCTGGTCGAGATTGTCGCCCGCGAAACCAATTCCGAGCGCGGCACGCTGTTCCTGAACGACGCGGCGACCGGCGAGTTGTATTCGCGCGTGGCGCTGGGCGACCACATGCGCGAAATCCGCATCCTCAATACAGCCGGCATCGCCGGCCATGTGTTCAGCACCGGCGAAGGCATCATCATCCACGACGCCTACAAGGACAGCCGCTTCCTGTCCGGCGTCGATGAACAGACCGGTTTCGTCACCCACAACATCCTCTGCGCGCCGGTCCGCACGGTAAAGGGCGACATCATCGGCGTCGTCCAGGCGCTGAACAAGAAAAAGGGCCGCTTCACCAAACGCGACCTCGGGTTCCTCGAGGCGATGACGACCCAGGCGGCGGTGGCGCTGCAAAGCACCCAGCTGGTCGAAAACGTCCAGAAGGAACGCGCCAAGGAAATGCAGTTCCTGGATGTCGTCTCCGACGTCACGTCGGAAATCGACCTGTCGATGCTGCTGCAAAAGGTGATGGCCGAGGCGACGAACATGCTGAAGGCCGAGCGCTCGACGCTGTTCATCAACGACGAAAAGACCAACGAGCTGTTCTCCCGCGTTGCCCAGGGCGATTCGATCGGCGAAATCCGGCTGCCGAACCACCTCGGCATCGCCGGCGCCGTGTTCACGTCCGGCAACGCGGTCAATATCCCCCATGCCTATGCCGACCTCCGGTTCAATCCGGCGTTCGACAAACAGACCGGCTATTTCACCCGCAACATGCTGTGCGTGCCGGTGGTCAACAAGAACGGCAAAAGCATCGGCGTCACCCAGGTTCTGAACAAGCGCGGCGGTCCGTTCACCGACGAAGACGAACAGCGGCTGAAGGCGTTTACCGCCCAGGTGTCGATCGCGCTGGAGAACGCCAAGCTGTTCGACGACGTCCAGAACATGAAGAACTACAACGAGAGCATGCTGGAATCGATGACCAACGCCGTGCTGACGCTGGACGAAGAAGGCGTCATCGTTACCTGCAACAAGGCCGGCAACCGTATCTTCCGCATGGCCGACGAGGACATCGAAGGTTCGAAGTCCGCAGAGTTCTTCGCCGGTGAAAACCAGTGGATTCTGGACAAGATCGCTCAGGTCAGCGAATCGCAAGAGGTCGACGTGCTGATGGACATGGACCTGTTCGTCGCAGTCGAGGATTCGGAGAAGGGCGAAAAGGAACCGGTGTCGGCCAACGTCACGGTGATGCCGCTGATCTCGGAATCCGGCAAGGAGAAAAAGCTCGGCACGTTGTTGATGATCGAGGATATCAGCGACGCCAAGCGGATGAAGTCGACGATGTCGAAGTACATGGACCCGGGCATCGCCGACCAGTTGATGGCCGCGGGCAAGGACGTGATGGGCGGCACGCTGTCGATGGCGACGGTGTTGTTCTCTGATATCCGCGGCTTCACGACGCTGACCGAGGAACTGGGCGCCCAGGGCACCGTCGGTCTGCTGAACGACTACTTCACGCTGATGGTCGATTGCCTGCAAAAAGAAGGCGGCATGCTCGACAAGTTCATCGGCGATGCGGTGATGGCTTCGTTCGGCGTGCCGCTGCCCCACGAAGACGACGAGGACCGGGCGGTGCGCTGCTCGATCGACATGCTGAAGACGCTGCACAACTGGAACGCCGAGCGGGCAAAGATCGACAAGCTGCCGGTCAACATCGGCATCGGCCTGAATACCGATTCGATCGTGTCCGGCAACATCGGCTCGCCGAAACGCATGAACTACACGCTGATCGGCGATGGCGTGAACCTGGCGGCGCGGCTCGAAAGCGCCTGCAAGCAGTATTCGGCCCAGTTGCTGATCTCGGAATACACCCACGCCAAGCTAAAGGGCACCTATCGCATGCGCGAGGTGGACCACGTGATCGTCAAGGGCAAGACCGAGCCGGTCGGGGTGTGGGAGGTTCTCGATTTCCACACGCCCGAGACCTTCCCCAACCTTATGGACGTGGTGAACTACTTCCGCGAGGGCATCGCCCAGTACCGGTCGGGCAACTGGGACAAGGCGATCAAGAGCTTCAAGGATGCGCTGGCCGCCCACCCGGCCGACAAGCTGTCGCAGACCTACATCGAACGCTGCGAAACGCTGAAGGCC
>JAQBXG010000194.1 GCA_027625125.1 Pseudomonadota bacterium | reverse complement strand
GCACTTGAAGACGTTATGCCGTACGTGCGCGGGCATTGCCGGCTTCAAGTGTTTGGTTTGATCCACTAGGAACAACGCTGGCGGCGAAAACCCGCTGCTGGTGGCCGCAAGCCTATGTCAGAACCGTCTACGTGTTTGGGGTCGAACTGGACGGTCTCATTGATGGCGCCATACTGGAGGTAATGCAGGAAGCTGTCGTTTACAACACGGTGAATGAAGCTAATAATGACCGTCGTCGCGCAGCTCCCATCGGCCGATACGCCATGGCAGCAGGCAAACATCCTCGCTTGACGCGCGCCAACATTCGACCGCGCCGGCGCCGTTGCGCTCGAATAGGATCACGCTCCCGTTGGCGCAGTCGGACTGTCTAGCGGACCAGACACCGGTCGGCGCTGCACGGTCACCGACTCTCGACCGCCCGACCAGTTATGATGGTTGTGCATTGGCAGCACTTGTCGCGAGCGCCGCGCGATATGTGGCGCGGATCTCCGCGACCTTTTCTGCTCGTTGATCTGACCTGCACCCCAGAATGTTGGCCGGGACGATTGCGAGGATTCGACGCATTCTGACCTTGGAACGGGAGGATTGGATCAGTCGCAAACGGTCCACGCCGGAACAGGTGATCGGGATTTGCGCGAGGCCGTGACCTGACCCAGCCCACCTGAAACTCCCGCCTAGTTCGAATTCCCGCACGTCTGAAAGCGTTCCGGAATACTCTCCGGTGTATACGCGGGCCTACTTGGCGCGCCTCCGGCGTTTGGCTGTGGCGCGCCTCCGGCGCCTGGCCCCCGCGCGCCTCCGGGCTCCGACCGGCTCGAGCCTCCGGCACCTGCTCGTGGCGCGCCCCATGGCCTGACCGCCGCGCGCCTCCGGCGCATGGATCTGGCGCTCCTCCGTCCCTTCTTGAATGCGCTCCTTCGGCGCTTGGCTTTGGCGCTCCTTCGGCCCCTGTTGATTGCGCGCCTTCGGCGCTTGGCTTTGGCGCGCCACAGGCGCGACACCGGATTGTGCGTTGCGCCCGGGTCTGCGAAGCTGTCACGGTTCGCCGCGCCGTGACGCCCGCAATCACGGCAGGGCGGCGGTCGGGCTACGGTCGGCGCCAAAGCCGGCAAAACTGCTGGGGAAACAATGATCCGAATTCGACTGCACCAAGGCAATCGGCCGCTGCTCGCGGGCTTGGTCGCGGGCCTTGCGGCCGGCCTGCTCGCCAACACGACACTGGCCGGCGCCGCGCTGGCCCAGGAAATCCGCGCCGGCGAATACCTGGCCGCCCGGATCGCCGGGGCCGACGGCGATCTCGCCAACGCCGCCGCGTATTACGACGCGGTGCTGGCGGTCGATCCCGACAACCGCGAACTGCTGTCCACCGCGTCGCTGTTCTTCCTCGCCGATGGCCAGGTCGAACGCGCGATCGAGCTGTCCGAACGCCTGGTCGGTCAACAAGACCCGAACGGCACCGCCGGTATGCTGGCCGCCTCCGGCGCGGTCAAGCGCGGCGATTACGCCCGCGCGACCGCCTACGCTCGCGATGTGCCGTCCTCCGGCCTGAACCGGCTGGTCGCGCCGATGGTGCTGGCGTGGACACTGGTCGGCGAAGGCAAGACCGACGAGGCGGCGGAGGCGCTCGGCCAACTCGCCGCCACCGCCCAATACGCGCCGTTCCTGTTGTATATGACGGCGCTGATCGAACGCTTCAACGGCGATACCGATGCCGCCGAACAGGCGTTCCGCGCCGCGCTCGAATACGGCGCCGGCGCCCGCCAGATCGAGGCCTACGGCAACTTCCTCGAATCCCAGGGTCGCGCCGCCGACGCAATCGCGATCTACGAAGGTTTCCTGTCGGCCCAAAACAGCGAGGTGATCGCCCAGGCGCTGGCCCGCGCGTCCGAGGGCACCCGGCCCGAGCCGATGATCACCAGCGTCGCCGACGGCCTCGCCGAGGTCTTCCACTCGGTCGCGTCGTCGCTGTCCCAGGAGAATGCGTCGAACCCGGCCCGCAATTTCGCCCGCATGGCCGAATACCTGCGCCCCGATTTCGATGCGACCCGCATGGTGCTGGCGGCGGCGATGGAGCGCGAGGAATCGTGGGAATCGGCGGTCGGCGTGCTGCGACAGATTGCGGCCGGCTCGGTGTATTCGTGGGAGGCGCGGATGAAGATCGCGCTGAATCTGAGCCGCCTCGATCGCATGGATGAATCGGTGGCGCTGCTGCGCGAACTCGCGGCCGAACGGCCGGAATCGACAACCGCGCTGACGACATTGGGCGACGTGCTCCGCAACGATGGCAAGTTCGCCGAGGCGGCAGACGCATACTCCCGCGCGATCGACCGCATCGGCGAAGTCCAGCCGAACCATTGGGCGCTGTTCTACACCCGCGGCACCACCTACGAACGCTCCGACCAGTGGGACAAGGCCGAAGCGGATTTCCTGTACGCGCTCGAACTGCAACCGGAACAGCCGTTCGTGCTGAACTACCTCGGCTATTCATGGATCGAGCTCGGCCGCAACGTCGAGGAAGCAACGCAGATGATCGTCCGCGCGGTCGAACAACAACCCACCGCCGGGTTCATCGTCGACAGCCTCGGATGGGGCCTCTACAAGCTCGGCGACTTCGAGGAGGCGGCGCGCCAGCTCGAACGCGCGGTGCAACTGTCGCCGGGGGATCCGACGATCAACGACCACCTCGGCGATGCGTACTGGAAAGTCGGGCGCAAGCGCGAGGCGACGTTCCAGTGGCGGCACGCGATCGACCTCGGGGCCGAACCCGAAGACGTCCCGATCATCGAGAACAAGATCGCCAACGGACTTGACGACTGACGGCGCGCCGCGGGCGCGGGAGCGCGCCCCGGCAAAGATCAATCTCTTTCTTCATGTGCTGGGGCGCAGACCCGACGGCTTCCACGACCTCGACAGCCTGGTCGCGTTCGCCGAAGTCCACGATGTCGTCGAGCTCACCGCCGCCGACACCTTCTCGCTCGCCATCGACGGCCCGTTCGCCCCGGCCCTCGCCGATACCCAGCCCGACAACAACCTCGCACTCCGCGCCGCGCGCGCCGCGGCGGCCGGAACGCGCACCGCGTTCGCCATCCGCCTCACCAAAAATCTTCCGGTCGCGGCGGGCCTCGGCGGCGGCTCCGCCGACGCGGCGGCGGTGC
>JAQBXG010000193.1 GCA_027625125.1 Pseudomonadota bacterium | reverse complement strand
GGCGCATTCGCGGCCGGCGCGGCGGGCACGGCGAAGTCGGCGGCGGCGATGCGGTCGGCGGCGAGTTGGCCGGTGACGCGCGGGCGGGCGCCGGTCATGTCTACGGCCAGATCACCGGCGAGGTCCGATTGCCCGAGCCGCAGCGTGAAGCCGTCGATGCGGCCACCATCGGCGCCGGCGCGAACGCCGCCGGAAAATGCGAACGGCCCGTCGCTGGCGAGCGGCACGCCGAACTTTTCCTTGATCGCGCCAAGCCGGTCGGCGGCGGCGGTAACGACGAACTCCGCCGTTCCGGCGGCGATGCGGCCATCGGCCGCCAGCGTCGCGCCGAACGCCGAAACGGAGAAGGTCAACGGCAGATTGGGAAACGACCGCGCGAGCGCCACCGCCGAGGCCGAGCGGGCGGTGATCGCGACCGGCGCGCCGTCCCAGGTCAGCGCCGCCGCCAGCGTGACCTGGGCATTGGCGCTGGCGGCCCCGAGGGTCGCGGAGTTGATGCCGAGCAGGACCGGGTCGGCCCCGGCGGCGCGGTATTCCAGCGTACTATCGGTGATCTCGATTTCGCCGATGGCGGCCGGAATCGAGATGCCGCCATCGTCGTCGGCATCGTCGGCCGGGGTGAATTGCCAGTTTGCGCCGCCGGAGGCGTCCGTCTCCAGCAGGATGCGCGCGCCGCGCACCACCAAACGGTCCAGCAGCACTTTGCCGAACAGCAATGGCCACAGGCGCAACTTCGCCTCGATCTCAGCGATGCGGACCATGTCGGGGTCGGCGGCGCCGGGGGTGTTGGCGAACCGCACGCCGCTGACCGCGATCGCCGGGCGCAGCAGACCCGCGACCCGTACCTCGCCGTCGATCGCCAGCGCCCGGCCGGTGGCGGACAGGACGCGATCAGCCACCAGCCCCTGGTAGCGGGCAAGGTCGATCGACTGGATTGCGAACAGCGCCGCCGCGCCGACGGCGATGACCGCGAAGACGAGGACGCCAAGGATAAGGAAAACCGCGCGCATGCCCGATTCGTTGCCTACCCGCGCCGTTCAGGCAACCATAGAATCAACGCGCGGTTTATCCTGCGCGCCTACTTTTGCAGGATGTTGGTCAACTCCCGCAACTGCGTGCGGGCGCGCAGCAGATAGAACCCCTGGGCCGCCAGGTGGCTCGGCACAAACATCGCATCCGGCGCGCCGTTGACGACGATCAGCGGATCCAGCGCGACGACATGGCGCAGACTCGCCAGCAATTGTTCGTAGACCGCACCCAGTTCGCGCTCGGCGATGATGTTGGCGAAATCCGCCTCCAGCTCGCGCAGCAGCAGGTAGTAGGCGTACATCTGGCCCTTGACGCCAAAGAAGATGTCGTCGGCGCGGGTATCGAGCCAGCCGTTCGCGTCGGTCTCGGCGTCCAGTGTCGCCGACGACGAACCGATATCCAGCGCGATGCGATCGAGGGTGGCGAGCAGATTGTCGGCCCGCGCCTCGAACACCGCGTTGCCGGACGCGAGGCGGTCGTTGTAGGCCAGCAGCGAACGCATCGCCTTCGAATACTGTTGTTCCGAGGTCGCCGTCGGCGCGATCGACGTCGAGAAATCGAACACCCACTTCGTGCCCGAGTACTGCAACAGCCCGGCGGCTTCCTGCAGGTCGGGGTCGGTCTGGCTGGAGCCGCGCACGCGGCCGATCTGGTCGGTCAGTTCAAACGTGAACCGCGCCAGCGCCGCGACCATGCCCTGTTGGAACGCCGGCATGTTGTCGAGCATCGACGCCGGCACAAAGAACGGATCGTTGGCGGCCCAGTGGCCGTCGACCACTTCGCGCTGCAACAGCGCCGCGGCCATCGCCACCGAACGGCTGCCGCCGTTCGGCACCCGCAGGGTTTCAAGCCCGAACGACGGGTCGTCGCCGATGCGATGGGTCAGCGCCATGCCGAGCGGATAATAAAGTGCGAGCAAGACCGGCACCGCGATGACGAAGAACTTCAATGCGCGGCGGCGGCGCAGCAGTTCGGAGCGGACCTCGACCGGCTCTGTATCCTCGACCGGTTCGTCGTCGCGGGTGCGGCGGAACTTCAGCCGCAACCGCTGCCGCCACGGGAGGCGCTGCTGTTCGCCGGGATCGTCGAAAGTTCCGGTCATCGCCCTCTCCGCGCCCGTCCATCTCGCCGCAGGAGACTCACAGATAGGCAGCGGCGCGGCGCGATCAAGGCGGGGTATGCCGCACGCGACAATTGTGTTTCGATAACGCGTGAAAGTCATCGTCGCGGCACGAGGGACGTGAAATGACTGTTCAGCGGGAAACTGAGATCTGGACGCCGCTGGCCGGATTACCGGTCGCTGGTCCTGTATCGAGCCGGCCCGGCGCATTGATGTTCAGGGGCGAGCGAGGCCGGGGCCGCTGAGATGGACCGCGGCCTGGAGCAACGCGCGCGGATCGTTCAGTGGGCGCTGGCGTGGGCGGCCTTTTTGCTGGCGTGGATCGGGATCGTTTTGTTCTTCGATCGCCAATCCGGGGTCGATCTTCTGTTCGAGCACCTGGATTGGGACCGATCGGACCCCGCGACCCGATGGAAACTGTTGCGAAACAGCGCAGCGGAGAGGTTCTGGCAGCCGGGACTGGCATTTTTCGCTGCGGCGGGCACCTGGGTCATTTTGTTGTTCGCGGCCCGGCCAGTTGCGGCCAGATGGTACCCGCCGCCGCCGCCGTTACTTGGCTGGTGGGACAGTCGGGAAGCGTTCTATTCCGAGTTCGTGCCCGAAGTGGACTTCGTGGACCGCGAAGAACGCGCAAGGCTGGACGATTTTCTGGGGGACGCCGCGCGGTTCCGTTGGTGGTGGGTCACCGGCGAAGGCGGCGTCGGCAAGTCACGGCTGGTGCGGGAGTGGGCGACGGGCGTTCGGGACCGGATTCGCCTGGGCCTGCATGAATTCGACGTCGGTCTGGCGACGGGACTGGGCGATTTCAGCGAGGCCGAGTGGCGGGCATGTCTGCCGCGCATGCCGACCGTCATCGTCGTCGAGGACGCCGGCGAGTCGCCGGAGCCAGTGCTCCGAATGATTCGGGGCCTGTCCGAACGCCAAACCGCACCAGCAGCCAAGGTGCGCATTGTCCTTGTCGAACGCTCGGTGCCCAAGTCGCTGCAAATCCTTGATGAAACGACCGCCCTAGGGTCCGGACTCAATTGAGCCACCATACGAGGGTTGCAGCCAGCATGATCGCCGACAGGAA
>JAQBXG010000192.1 GCA_027625125.1 Pseudomonadota bacterium | reverse complement strand
CGACCAGCGCATCGCCCCATTGCGAATCGTCCGCCGCCGGGCCGGGTTCGGTGTCGGGTTTGACGGTGACGACTTCGATCCAGTCGTCGTCGCTGACGCCGCCGTCGCGGCGCGGCGGCGCCTTGAGGGCGTCATCCCAGCCGGACTCCGCCCCGCCTTCGGCGCCCTCGCGGGGGCCGGTTTTCAGAACCTTGTTGATCCGTCTGATCCACGACATATCGGACGCTCGCCCCAAGCTTACCGCAGCAGACCCAGGATTGCGGCAAAAAACCGGCCCAAAGCCGATCCCCGGTCCGCAGGTCCGTTGGCCGTGCAATTCGCTTGCCACGACGCGCCGCCGCCGCCAGCCCGCGCGTGGAATTGGGCGGCGCGGCCTTGCAGACCCGAACGGGGGCCCCATGTATCGGGAACCGGACGGCAGCGGGTTCGTCCGGCGCAACCAGGCAGGATGCAGGACCATGAACGACACCCAAACCACCGAGCCCCACGGCAAGGACGAAAGCACCTGGCTTCGGCTGGTGTTCCTTGTGCTGTTCGCGATCATCTTCAATATTGCCGAGGTCGTGCTGTGGCTGACCGTGGTGGTGCAGTTTCTGGCGAAGGCGTTTGGCGGCAAGCCGATTCCGCAGATCACGAAGTTCGGCCAGAATCTGGCCACGTTCCTGTATGACGTGGTTCGCTTCCTTACCTTTCGGGTCGACGACATGCCGTGGCCGTTTGCGCCGTGGCCGGACGGGTCGCCGGGCGAAACGCCGGACGACGGTCGCAGGCGGCGGCGGACGACCCAGCCGGTCGAGGGCGCGGCGGGCGAGTAGGCCGCCGGCGCAACGAACAAGGTGGCGGCGGGCATTGCCCGGCGCCGGCAAAAAAAGGACCGAAAGATGGACCCACACACGGCGGCGAATAATTTGAAGAACGAACAACTCTGGCGGCGACTGGCCTATATCGTCGTGTTCGTCATCGCCTTCAACGTCGCCGAACTTGTGCTGTGGGCGGTCGTTGCCGTGCAGTTCCTGTCGCGGCTGTTTTCCGGCCGCCCGATCGAGCGGGCGTCGGTGTTCGGCCAGGGGCTGGCGAGCTATGCGTACCAGATCGTTTGTTTTCTGACCTTCCGGACCGACCAGACCCCGTGGCCGTTTGCGCCGTGGCCGGATCGCCCGGTGGTCGTGCCGGCAACCAGGGCCGACATCGCGCCCGCCGACGCGGTGGACAGCGCCACTGCGAAGGCCGACACCGCGAAGACCGACACCGCCGACAAGCCGAAGAAGCGCACGCGCCGCCGGCGCCAAGGCGGCAGCGAAACGAAATAGGCGCGGACCGGCCGCGCCAAACAGGCGCAAACCGGCCGCGCCCCGGCGCCGTCATGGCGACGCCCGATCCAATACGCCCAAACGAGATCGTCGCTGGCCTGTAGCCGGCGACGAAATGAACCTGCGGGCGGCCTATGCCGACGCCGCCGCGCAGACCAAGCGAACTCGTCGCGGCGCATGGTAGGATTCCCCATGAGCGGCGCTCGAGGAGAACCCCCCGGCCCACGGCGCGGATTCCGGATGCCCGACTCCCGCGTGACGGCGGTGCTGGGCCCCACTAATACCGGCAAGACCCATCTGGCGATCGAACGCATGCTGGGCCACAAATCGGGAGTCATCGGGCTGCCGCTGCGGCTGCTGGCGCGGGAGGTGTATGACCGCGTCGTCGCCGCCCGCGGCGCGGGCGCCGCGGCGTTGATCACCGGCGAGGAAAAAATCGTTCCCGAAAGCGCAGCGTATTTCGTCTGCACGACCGAATCGATACCGGTGGACCGCCCGTTCGAATTCGCCGCCATCGACGAGGTGCAACTGGCCGCCGATCCCGAGCGCGGCCACGTCTTTACAGACCGGCTGCTGCACACCCGGGGGCGGCGCGAGACGATGTTGCTGGGCAGCGCCACGGCGCGGCCGTTGATCGCGAAGCTGGCGCCCGAGGCGGCGTTCGAGCAGCGGCCCCGGCTGTCGCGGCTGACCAGCGCCGGGCACCGCAAGCTTTCGCGGATCGGACGCCGCAGCGCCATTGTCGCGTTTTCCGCCGAGGAGGTGTACGCCGTCGCCGAGGCGGTGCGGCGATTGCGTGGCGGCGCAGCAGTCGTGCTGGGGGCGTTGTCGCCGCGGACCCGCAATGCCCAGGTGGCGATGTTCGAAAGCGGCGAGGTCGATTACCTGGTGGCGACCGACGCAATCGGCATGGGACTGAATCTGAACGTCGACCATGTCGCGTTCGCGGCCCGGCGCAAATTCGACGGCGTGCGTCCGCGCGATCTGACCCCACAGGAAGTGGCGCAGATCGCCGGGCGCGCCGGACGCCATCTGGCGGACGGCACTTTTGGCACCACCACCGGATGCCCGGAGATGGATGCCGAGACAATCGAGCGGGTCGAGAACCATCGCTTTGAAGCGGCGCGGCGATTCTATTGGCGCAACGGCGAGCTGGCGTTTTCGTCGCCGGAGGCGTTGCTGGACAGTCTGGACCGGCCGCCGCCCGCCGACCACCGCCGAATCCTGGTGCGCCCGCGCCGCGCGGTCGATCGCGATGCATTCGAATCGCTGTACCGGCCGTTGGCGGTGCGGTCGCCCGAGCAGGTGCGCATGCTATGGGACGTGTGCCAGATTCCCGACTATCGCAAGACGCTGACCGAATCCCATGCGCGGCTGTTGAGCAGCGTGTACGGGTTTCTGGCGTCGCCGGCGGGCGTGCTGGCGGTGGACTGGCTGGCCGACCGCATCGCCCGGCTGGATCGCACCGACGGCGATATCGACACCCTGGCGGCGCGCATCGCCCATGTCCGAACCTGGACCTATGTTTGTCACCACGGCAGTTGGGTGCCCGAGGCCGCCCATTGGCAGGCGCGCGCCCGCGACGTCGAGGACCGGCTGTCGGACGCGCTGCACGACCGGCTGACCCAGCGCTTTGTCGATCGCAGGTCGGCGGCGCTGCACCGGCTGGGAGAAATCGGCGAACTGGACCCCGCCGTCGACGCCGCCGGCGAGGTTTCCCTGAACGGCCATGCAATCGGGCGGCTGGAGGGGTTCCGGTTTGCCGCCGACGCCGCCGTGCCCGCCACCGAGCAGCGGCGGTTGCGCGCCGCCGCCCAGCGGACATTGCGCGGACATGCGCGCGAGCGGGCCCTGGCGCTGACCCGATCCGACGACGCGGCATTCGCGCTCGACGGCGGAGACATTCTGTGGCGCGGCGCGCCGGTGGCGCGG
>JAQBXG010000191.1 GCA_027625125.1 Pseudomonadota bacterium | reverse complement strand
ATCGACCAAATCCAGCAGCAACCCCGCAACGCGTTCGCGGGCGGATCGGTGCCCGACATCGACCGACTGCCGGAAGGCGCGGGTCTGTCCTCGGGCGGCCAGACAGGCCAGCGACATTGCCATGTCGGGAATCTCGCGCAACATATCGCTGATTTCCGGCCGCGGCAGTGCACAGATCATCGCGTCGGTCAGCGCCTGGGCGGAGTAGGGGGCCGGCTGATCCGGCTCCATGCCGAAGGACAACAGCGCGCCGCGGACGCAGAATTCGTGGATATGGCGGCGCCCGTCCGCCAGCAGCGAGTACAGCATCACCCAGCCGGATTTCATCGTGTGCACGTGGCCAGGCGTTTCCCCCTCGGCGAACACGTGCTCTCCGGCCCGCACCAGACGGTCGGCGGGTTTGAACTGTTCCAACCGCTGCAGTTGTGCGGGCGACAATGCCGCACACATCGTGCTGTGGCGCATACCGCACGACCGGCACGGGGACCGCGAGTGGGAATTTTCTGGTGCGTCCATTGCGTTGTCACGTCCGTAGCCTGCGCGCGGCAGGCAAAAGAGTTTGGCGTACAAGGCCTTGGGGTGCAACGACCGCCGCGTAACATCCGGTGTCCGGGACGCCGCCTTGCGGCTGACCGCCCGGCTTGGGTAGACTTCCGGCCGCTGCTGAACCGGGGACCCCCTTATGCGCCTCTACCATCTGTTCCTTTTCGCCGCCGGACTGCTATTGCCGGCCGCCGCCCAGGCCCAGGACGTGACCGGAATCGCCGCGGTGCTTCAGGCGGACCAGATCGTCATCGACAGGCTCCGCGTCAACATTTACGGGATCGACGCGCCGGACCCCGACATGGACCGGCAATGCACGTTGGGGCGCCAGTTCTTCGGATGCTACTCCAACGCCAAGCGCCAAATGGAGATTCTGGTCGACGAAGGTCCGGTGACCTGTTCGCCGACCGGGGAAGTCAATTATATCGGCTTCCCGTACATGACGTGCAGGACGGCGTCGGGCGAAGACATCGGCGACGCAATGGTGCGCGCGGGCGTTGCCCTGGCCTTCCTGCCCCAAAGCGATATGTATGCCGAGGTAGAGGCAGAGGCGCGCGAGGCGAAACGCGGCATCTGGCAGGACGGCATCCGGTTCGCGTTGCCATGGGAGTGGCGGGTGATGAACAGCCGCCCGACATTTGGCCCCTGACGCCGCAGGCATTCGCGCGCTGGCGCTCGCGCTGGGCCTGCTCGGCGTCCTGGTATCCGGCGGCTGCGCAAATCCGGAACTCCGGCAGACGCTGGAAAACCTGAATCAGACGCTGACCTCGATCGCGGTACTCAAGAAGGCGCGCCGCTAGTCGGCGTTTGCCAGAAACGCCGCGGTACGCAGCGCGGCATTTTCGCGAATGCTGGCCCAGAACAACGAGATCGCATGCTGGTCCAGGTTGCCGTTGCCGGGGCCAAACCCCCGCACCGGCGAGTTGTCCGTCAGCGTGACTCGCAGTTTTCCGTCTCGGCACTCGACGCTGGAGAATGCGTGGGTCAATGGCGGCAAGGCGTCAAAATCGTCCGGGTTGACGCGAGGCGTTCCGGCAATGCCGCGTGAAGGTGTGAAACCCGGGTCCGTCGCCAGTGAGATCGGGTCCGCGCCGGCACTGGCCGCACCGTCGCGCGTCCACGTGACCGGGTTGATGCACAACGTCTCGACGTCGCGCAGTTGCGTCCAGTGGCGGTCGTACCAAATCTCCTGAACATTCGGACTCGCGGCCGGATTCGCGTCCACGGTATAGGCCTCCCACGACACCACGCACTGGAACTCCGTCGCCGTCTCGCAGACCTTGACCTGCTCCCAGTTGGTGCCAAACCGGTCCGTCGGGATGCCGGCGCCGATCACATACGCGGCGACAAAACCGTCAAACAACGGATCCTCGTCGTCGACGCGGCGGTCCAGAATCCGCATCGCGATGACCGCGCCCTGTCCATGGCCGACGATGATGTATGGCCGGCCCTGGCGTTCCGTCACGTTGAAATGGCGAAAGGCCCGCTCGATGTCGACGGTGGCCAGGTCGATGGCCTCTCTGCCGTTGCCGGACGGATAGTCCAGCGCAATGCCGTGAGCCTGGCGATAGCGTGGCGCGAACACCCGGCAACATCCGTTGAAAGCGGTCAGGTCCATGGCCAGCATCGGACCGTCGACCAACCGAGCCGAATCCGGGTCGTCGTAGTTGCCGTTCCAATTCGGACCCCAATAGGCGTCGGGGTGGATATAGAACACGTCGACAGGTGCATCCGGTCCCGCCGCCCCGCCTTCGACGCCGTCCGGAACCAGCAGCGCCCGGCTCTCAAGATCCGGCCGAGCCGCCCACGCCACCGGAAACAGGTAGGTCGGCCCCGGAACGGCTGGCATGTCCACATAGTTCATCCCGGGCGCTGACCACCAGTACGAGAGCTGGTCCCGGTAGATCCAGGCGGCGGTGGCGGCGACTGCGACGGTGACGGCCAGAACGGCCAGAAACCACCGGATCATTCGCTTCAGAAGCATTTCGGGCGGGACCCTCCGGGGCCGATTGTGCCGCGCTGCCGGGCGTGGCCGGGGCGCACGCTAGCGGTCACGGGTGCCGAGCGCAATCCCGCGTTTCTGCTGGAAAATGCGCGAAAATCTGTTGCGGGCGCGGCCGCCAGCGCGCATATTGAGGGGCGGTCGGGAGGAATGCCCTCCGACTGTGGTCGAAAAATCTGCGGCCAACGGTATGGCCGCTTGACAGGGCACCGGCGGTTCGTGTTTATGGGCCTCCGCAGCGCCTTCTCCGGTCGGTTCGCCGTCCGGAAAAAGCGCTGCGCCGCATTTGCGGTCGGGTTGTCTTCCGACCGGTTCGCGGCGCGTGCAATTTGACGACGCGTACTCTTTGACGATTCGTGCTCTTTGACATTGTATAGAACGGAAGAGATGCGTAGGCGGCGGTACGCCAAGACTCGTGCCGTTGCAAACGCGTCCACCCAAGCCGCGACCGTCCGCAAATTGCGGGCAGTTGTGTGCTTGTACGTCGTGTTTTGTGACGGCCCAAACGTTTGAGGTGCCGGAGCTTGCTCCGGAATCTCGAATGGATTCAAACTTGAGAGTTTGATCCTGGCTCAGAACGAACGCTGGCGGCAGGCTTAACACATGCAAGTCGAACGAGAAGCAGGACTTCGGTTCTGTGGAAAGTGGCGCACGGGTGAGTAACGCGTGGGAATCTACCTATCAGTACGGAATAACTCCGGGAAACCGGGGCTAATACCGTATACGCCCTTCGGGGGAAAGATTTATCGCT
>JAQBXG010000190.1 GCA_027625125.1 Pseudomonadota bacterium | reverse complement strand
CGCAATGAGGACACTTGAATCACATCACCGGAGCGACGGGAATCCCATAATTGAGTACTGACCCTAGTGCCGCATTCGTCTAGACGAAGACGGCAAAACCAGTAGTGCCGCATTCGTCTAGACGATTGCGGGAATTCCCGCAGGCGAATGCAATTCAGGCGGCCGCGTCGGCCGCGTCCAGCACAGCCTGAAACGGCAGCAGCACGCAATTGTGGCGGCTCTTGTGGGCCGCGACCGGTCGGAACGACGACAGCTCCGGCCATTGCCCGTCCAGGTTGCCGCCTTGTTCCAGCATCGCCCGCACCGCATCCCGCACCGCGCCGACTGCGGCGGGGGTCTCTCCGACCGCGTGCGCGCCCAGCACCGCCGCCGCCGCCTGGCACAGCACACAGCCCTTCACGTTGTGGGCGAGGGCGGTGATGGTGCCGTCCTTGACCGCGATGTCGATGGTCACGCGGTCGCCGCACAGCGGGTTGTCGACGGTGACCGTCGCGTCGGGCGACTCCAGCTTGCCGGCCCCGGTCGCGCCGGCCGCCAGCCGCAACAGGTCCTTATGGTACAACTCGTCGATCATAGGGTCAGCCGCGCCAATGCGTCCTCCATGCCGTTCAAAAAGGCATCGACGTCGCCATCGTCGCTGTACAACGCCAGACTCGCACGCGATGTTCCTGCCAATCCGCGGGAGTCCATGAACGGCTGCGCGCAATGGTGGCCGCCGCGCAGCGCCACCCCGTGGCCGTCGAGAATCTGGCAAATGTCGTGGGGATGGGCGCCGTCCACGGCGAAGGAAACAACCGGATAGCGCCCCGGGGTCATTGCCGGGCCGACGACCTCGATGCGGGCGTTGCCGCCGCCCAAGGTCGCGAGGCCGTCGATCACCCGGCCGGTCAGGCGCGCCATATGCTGCTCCGCCGCCGGACGGTCGATGCCGGTCAGCCAGTCGATCGCCGCCCCCAGCCCGACCGCCTGGGTGATCGGTGGCGTTCCGGCTTCGAATCGGGCGGGAATATCCGCATAGGTCGTTCGGTCCAGCGATACCGTGCGGATCATTTCGCCGCCACCCAGAAACGGCGGCAACGTCTCCAGCAATTCGCCGCGCCCCCACAACACGCCGACGCCGTTCGGCCCGAACATCTTGTGGGCCGAAAACGCATAGAAATCGACCCCCAGCGCCCGCACGTCGATCGGTCCGTGGGAGACCCGCTGCGCGCCGTCCACCGCGACCCGCGCACCGACAACGGCGGCGGCGGCGACGACCGCGGCAATGTCAGTTTCGCCGCCGGTCACGTTCGACACATGGGTGACGCTGACAAGCTTGCAGCGCGGCGTCACGATGTCGGGCAGGGCGGTGACGTCAACGCGGCCGTCGGCGGTGGCCGGCAGGAACTTCAGCGCAACGCCGCGTCGGTCGCGCAATAACTGCCACGGCACCAGATTGGAATGATGTTCCAGCACCGAAAGCACGATTTCGTCCCCCGGCGACAGTGTCGCGCCAAAGGCGTACGCCAACAGATTGATCGCGCCGGTGGTACCGGAAGTAAACACCACCTCGCGGTCGTCGCCCGCATTCAGAAACCGGGCGACCCGCTGGCGGGCATCGGCATAGGCTTCGGTCGCGCACTCGGCCAGATGATGCACCCCGCGTTTGACGTTGGCGCGGCGGCGAAAATCGTGGTCGCGCATCGCGTCGGCGACCGCCTCCGGCATCTGACTCGTCGCCGCGTTATCCAGATAATGCAGCGGCGCGCCGCCGGGCACGGTGGTCCGCAGGATCGGAAACTCGGCGCGAACCCGTGCGGCGTCGAACCGCGTCATCAACTGGCCCGCGCCGCCGGAATCGCGCCCGCCGCCGCCAATGCTTCGGGCGTATCGACATCGACAAAGATCGCGTCGTCGTCCATCGCGACTTCCCGCACCGCTTCCTCATAGGCGCCAATCAGGTGCCGGGCGCCGACGTCGCCGGAAACGTCCGAGATTTCGGCAAAGAACGCGCGGCCCCACAGCACCGGGTTGCCACGCCGACCGCCGAATGTCGGCACGCAGACCGCCCGCGCCCCGGCGCTGGCAAAGGCGGCGATCAGCTTCTCCAGATGCTGCGGCCGCAGTCGCGGCATGTCGCCCAGGCACACCAGCGCCCCGTCGGCCTCCGGGTCGATCTCGGCCAGCGCGCGCAATCCCTGTCGCAACGATGTCGAAAGGCCCTCGGCGAAGCGGGGATTGTGGGTGAACGCAATATCGCGCCCGGCCAGCGCCGCCCGGACTTCCTGCGCCTGGTGCCCGGTCACCACGACCAGCGGCCTGGCCGAGGTCGCCAGCACCGTGTCGGCCACCTGCGCCACCATCGCCGCGCCGTCCAGCGTCGCCAGCAATTTGTTGACGTCGCCGGTGCGGCGCGACAGGCCGCCGGCAAGAATCAGCGCCGCGACCCGATGCGACTGCGCCGCATCTTCTGCGCCCTCGCGCGGCTGCGGCCGCGCCGCCAGCTCCGTCAGCAATCCCCCGGCCCCCATCGCGGCGATGTCCGGCGGCGACACCGCCACCCCCGCCAGCACCCGCGCCAGCACATTGTCGAAGCCGTTGAATTTCGGCGAACGCGCGCATCCCGGCGCGCCGATTACCGTCACGTCGCCGTGGTGCGCCAACAGCAACAGGTTGCCGGGATCGACCGGCATGCCGAAGCGATCGATGCCGCCACCGGCGCCGACGATCGCGGCAGGTATCACGTCGCGGCGATCGACGATGGCGCTGGCGCCGACGACCAGGATCGGCGCACAGCCATCGTCCAGCAGTGCCGTGATCGCCGCGCGCACCTCTGCCTCGTCGTGGCGGCAGCGAATCTCCCGCTGCAAATGGGCGCCGTAGCGTTCCAGACGGGCGCGCACCGACTGCGTCGTCTTTTCCAGAGCCTTGTCCGAGACAGCGCCGGAGGTGGTCTGCACCAGCCCCGCCGGCTGATCGCGAAACGGCGCGACCCGCACCAGCGGCCCGTCGCGCCCCGCATGTCCGGTTGCCGCGTCGACCGCCGCGCCGGGGGCGGCGAACGGGATGATCTTGCAGGTCGCCAAAATCTGCCGCGGTTGGACAATGCTGTAGTTGGCGACGGTCGCCAGCGTTACCGCCTCGTCGACGCCGTTGATCGCGCCTACCCGCGCCTCGTCCAGAAGCGCGATCCCGGCCACGTCGGCGATCAGATTGACCCGTCCGGTGAACGCCGCCGCCGCGCGCACGCCGCTGCCGGCCGCCGCGCCAGCGATGCGCGTGGCCGCCTCGTCCTCGTGCACGTCGCCGGCCTCCAGGCGGGCGGTGATCACCTCGTC
>JAQBXG010000189.1 GCA_027625125.1 Pseudomonadota bacterium | reverse complement strand
GACGACGAGCCGCGACGAGTCGGCCAGCGTCTCGGCACGAAGGCCGGTTAGCGCGTTTCCGAACGCATCGATGTAGACGACCCGGGCCAGGTCCGGCGGCGAACCGAAGTCGATGCGTTCGCGCGGATCGGCGGCGACGCCGGGCGGCGGTTCGCCGCGGGCCAGGCGCGCGGCGACCGGCGCAAACAGGTCGCGACCGTGAAAGCTGGCGGACAGATGATCCGGCCGCCAGGTGATGTCCCACCATTCCGGGTCGGCGGCGTGCCGTGCGACTTCGTTGAACAGGCCGTTGTCCGGCCCGACAAACCATTGCGCGCCGGCGCGAATCATCACCGCGCCGCGTTCGGAGCCGACGCCGGGATCGACAACGCTGAGGAACACGGTGTCGGCGGGAAACTGCGCCGCGAATGCCGGCAGCAGGAACGCCGCCGCGCCGGCGTCGAACGGGGCGAGATCGTTACAGAGGTCGATCACCGGCATCTCCGGCGCATCCCGCGCCAGCGCGGCGTGCATCTGGCCGACGTAGGGCGAGCCGATGCCGAAGTCGGTGAACAGCGCGATCATCGCCATCGCCCGAGACTAGAATGTGTTTGCGGCGTCGGGAACCCGGAGCGTCGCCGCCGGGTAGAAGAATCGGTGGCGAATCCTGCTATGTTGGCGGCGAGCAACGCGACAGGCCCGGACTGCCGGCACAGGAGGAACGAATGCCGACCGACAGCAATAACCCAGAGACCATCGCGCTCCATGCCGGGTACCGGTACGATCCGGCCACCAATTCGGTCGCGGTGCCGATCTATCAGACCACTTCGTACCAGTTCGATTCGACCGAACACGCGGCCGACCTGTTCGCGTTGAAGAAGTTCGGCAATATCTATACGCGCATCATGAACCCGACCCAGGCGGTGCTGGAGGAACGGGTCGCGGCGCTGGAGGGCGGGGTCGCCGCGCTGGCGCTGGCGTCGGGGCAGGCGGCCTCGTTGTTTGAGGTTCAGAACATCTGTCACGCCGGCGACAACTTTGTCTGTTCGACGGATATCTACGGCGGCACCTGGAATCTGTTCGCCAATACGATGGCGACGATGGGGATCGAATGCCGGTTCGTCGATCCCAAGGACCCGGAGAACTTTCGCCGCGCCACCGACGAGCGCACCCGATGCTATTACGGCGAGACGCTGCCGAATCCGAAGCTCAAGGTATTTCCGATCGCCGAAGTCGCGGCAATCGGCCGCGAACAGGGCGTGCCGCTGATCATGGACAACACCGCCGCGCCGGTGCTGTGCCGGCCGCTGCAACATGGCGCGGCCATCGTCATGCATTCGACCACCAAATACATCGGCGGCCACGGCACCTCGATCGGCGGCATCATTGTCGACGGCGGCAACTTTGACTGGGAAGCGCATGCCGACCGGTTTCCGATGCTGAACACACCCGACCCCAGCTATCACGGCGCGGTGTGGACCGAGGCGGTGAAACCGCTTGGCCCGATTGCCTATATCATCAAGGCGCGGGTGACGTTGTTGCGCGACGTGGGCGCGGCGATGTCGCCGTTCAACGCGTTCATGTTCGTGCAGGGGCTGGAGACGCTTGCGCTGCGGATTCGCGAGCAGTGCGCCAACGCTAGCAAGGTCGCTGCGTTTCTGGCCGGTCATGCGAAAATTGACCGGGTCATTTTTCCGGGACAGCAAAGTGGCGAGGACCGCCGGCGGGCCGACGCGGTTCTGAAAGGCGGCTATGGCGCGCTGGTCGGGTTCGAGCTGAAGGGCGGACGGGACGACGGGCGCAAGTTCATCGAAGCGTTGAAGATGTTTTATCACGTCGCCAACATCGGCGATGTCCGCTCGCTGGCGATTCACCCGGCGACGACGACCCATTCGCAATTGAGCGCCGAAGAGCAGGCGCAAACCGGTGTCACCGACGGCTATGTGCGGCTGTCGATCGGCATCGAACACGCCGATGATATCCTGGGCGACATCGAACAGGCACTGGCGGCGGCGTGACCGGCGGCGATGGAACCGAGTCCCCGGCCGGCGCGGCCGTGGCTTCGCCGCCGAACCCGCTGGTGCGGCTGGCGATCGAAATCGGCCCGTTGGTGGTTTTCTTTGTCGCCAACGCCCGGGCGGGAATCTTTGTCGCCACTGGCGCGTTGATGGTCGCGATCCTGTTGTCGGTGGCGGCTTCCTATGCGCTGGAGCGGCGGTTGCCGGCGATGCCGCTGGTGACCGCCGTTGTCGTTCTGGTGTTCGGCGGATTGACGCTGTACCTGCAGGACGAACTGTTCATCAAGCTGAAGCCGACGATCGTCAATCTGTTGTTCGCCGCGGCGATCTTTGCCGGGCTGCTGATGCGGCGAAACGTTCTGCGCGTCGTGCTGGGGACGGTGATGCGCCTGACCGACGAAGGCTGGCGCCGTCTGGCGGTGCGCTGGGGCGGGTTCTTTGTCGTGCTGGCGATTCTGAACGAAATCGTCTGGCGCAATTTCAGCACCGACACCTGGGTGACGTTCAAGGTGTTCGGCATCATGCCGCTGACGATTGCGTTCAGTCTGGCGCAGGTGCCGCTGTTGACGCGGTTCGCGCCGGACGAAAAAGACGGATAGGCTCGACGGACCCTAAACGCGAATGTCGACGGTCTCGCGCTTGTCGCGGGCTTCGCTGACTTCCGCCAACTCTTCCTCGTTGCGCCGCTGGGATGCCTCGGCATCGCGTTGGTCCCGCCGGCGCTGCGCTTCGTCGGCGCGGTCGGCGGCGGATTCGTTCGATTGTTGCACCGCGCGTTCGCTACGGGCGTCCTTGTCGACGCGGGGCGGCGGTGTGACGTTGGCCGGCGGCGTAACCGCCGACTGCGGTGGCGCAAACGAGCCTGCGCTGATCTCGGCCATTTCGCTCTCTCCCGGGCGCCGGAATTTTTCCTGTACACCCACTGTTGATGTTCTCTGTGCGAACATCCAACGCGCTAACCGCCCTTATGCCGGATGGCTGAACGCGGGGATCGCGTTGCATGTGCCGTTCGACGACGGACGCGGGTTGAAAACGGTCGAACTGACTGCCGGCATCGTCGGGCCGAAATCCCGTGCGGCGGAAACGCAAACCTGGTGGCACCGGGTCATCGGCGTGAAGCCGTTCCTGGGATGGCGGCACCAATTGCCGAGCGAACCGACGGCGCAGGTGTTGTTTCGCAGCCAGCAGATATTGGGTCAGCCCGACCCGACGCCGAAGCTGCCCGCCGGCTTCCGCACCGACATGATCTGGGGATATGGCGCATCGTTCGGCAGCCCGTTGACGATGGCCGCGGCCAGCATGCAATGGCGGATTGGCCGCTCGTTGCCGAAG
>JAQBXG010000188.1 GCA_027625125.1 Pseudomonadota bacterium | reverse complement strand
GACGAATCTGGCCGCCGGAGTTGTGGCTGGCGCGCCCGCCGTGGCCTACGGACTGGCGGACGGCACGGTCCTGTTGCTGGCGGCGCGGCCCGGCGGATAGCAATCCGGGGCGGCGGTCCCCACATGAACGGGACCCCGCGGGAGGTTCGCCAATGGCCGAGACTGGAGCGCGCGCGGCGCTGCGCCGCATTTCCGAACGCAATACGGTGCGGATCGCCGTGACCGGCTTGCGGCAATGCGGCAAGACCGTCTTCACTACCTCGGTCGTTCACAATCTGCTGGCCGCCGGGCAGTGGCCGGAGGCGCTGCCGTTCCTGAAGGCTGCCGGGCGCATCGTCGCCGCCGAGGTTTCACCGCTGGCCGGCGTGCCGTTGTTCCCCTACGAGGAGTCGCTGGCCGGGATCACCGGCGGTCACGCCTGGCCCCGGCCCACCGACCGGCTTTCGGGGCTGCGGATCTCGGTGCGATACCGGTCGCGGCGGCCGCTGGCGCGGTTGGCCGGGACGCGGATGCTGCACGTCGATCTGGTCGATTACCCCGGCGAATGGCTGCTGGACCTGCCGTTGATGGCCCAGGACTTCACGGCGTGGTCGGCGGAGACGCTGGCGCGGACGCAAGCGCCGGCGCGGGCGGCGCTGTTCGAGCGCTGGCGGGCCTTCATCGACGGCCTGGAAGGGGGCGGCCCCGCCGACGAGGCGCTGCTGGACGGCGCCGCGGCGCTCTATGCCGAGGCCTTGCGGGCGGCGGCGGCGGACGGCCTGTTTCTGAACCAGCCGGCGCGGATCGTGCGCCCCGGCGAGATGGCCGCCGACGATCCGCTGTTGCGGATCTCGCCACTTGGCCCCGGTGGCGGCGGTCCGGGAACGCTGGCCGGGGCGATGGCCGCACGCTACGACGAATACCGCCAGCGCGTCGTCGCGCCATTCTATCGCCAGCATTTCCGTACGTTTGCGGCCCAGATCGTTCTCGTTGACGTGCTGGCGGCGCTGAAGGGCGGCGAGGAACGGTTCGGGGACATGCGCGATGCGGTCGGGGCGATTCTGCAAAGCTTCGACTATGGCCGCAGCGGTCTGCGCGCCTGGCTGGAAGGTGCGCGCACCCGCCGGGTCGTGTTCGCCGCCACCAAGGCCGACCATGTTTCAAGCAACCAGCATCCGAATCTGCGCCAGTTGCTGCGCGAGGTGGTGGCGCGGGAAAGCAACCGCATCCGCTTTCGCGGCGTCGATACCGAGGCGCTGGCGCTGAGTTCGGTGCGCTGCACCGAGGATGTCGTTGGCGAGGCGCAGGGCCAGACCCTGAGCATGGTGCTGGGGACGCCGGTCGGTCGCGAGACCGAGACAGCGCTGTTTCCCGGCGAGATTCCGGCCCATTTCCCCGGCCCCCGAGACTGGCAGCAGGGGCGCTTCCGGTTTCTGGACTTTCTGCCGGCGCGGGTGCACGGGGTTCGTGGCCTGCCGCAGATCGGCCTGGACCTGGCGCTGCAATCGCTGGTCGGGGACCGCCTGCGATGACCGGCGTGCCTCCGCGCCCGCAGGAGGCAGACCCCGCGACCGTGCGGCCGATCGTCGACGCGACGCCGCCCGGCGGTAGCCCGGTCGAGATGACGCCGGGCGAAACACGGCCCGCGCCCGCGCCCGCGCGCATCAAGGTCGCGGCCCCGCGCCGCAAGGGGTTGGGCAGGTTCTTCTTCGCGAGTCTGGGGCTGTTCGTCGTGGCGGCGCTCAGCCTCGATCTGTGGCGGACGCTGGCGGCGGCGTTCACCGTTCACGCCGCCGCGGGCTGGACCCTGGCGGCGCTGGCGGCGGCGGCCGTGGCAAGCGGCCTCGCGTTGATTATTCGCGAAATCAATAACTTCTGGCGTGAACTGAACAAACTGCACGAAGTGGAATTGCTGGCCCGGGATGCCGGGGCGTTGATTGCCGCCGACGGCCACGGCGCCGGGTTGGCGCTGGCGGCGCGGATTCTGGAGCCGGTGCGGGAGCGGCCGGAACTGGAGTCTGCGGTCGAGGCATTCCGCGCTCGGGCCGGGACCGGCCACAGCGATCGGCAGGTGCTGGCGCTGCTGACCGAAACGGTCGTGCGGCCGTTGGACCGGCGGGCCTATGCCATCGTCGGCCGCGCGGCGCGCGATGCCGGCATGGGGGTGGCGCTGTCGCCGTTCGGCCTGCTCGATGCCGGGCTGGTGATCTGGCGCGGGCTGCGAATGATCCGCGATGTCGCCGCGGTCTATGGGTTCCGGCCCGGGTTCCTGGCCCGGATGCGGCTGTTGCGGCGGATTCTCGGCGGCGCCGCCGTTGCCGGCGGCGGCGATTTCGTCACTGATGCGATGCTGGCCCATGCCGGCGGGCGGCTGGGCGGTTTATTGTCGGTGCGGGCCGGGGAATGGGTGCTGACCGCGGTGCGGACCGCGCGGCTGGGTCTGTTGACGATGGAGGCGTGCCGCCCGGTGCCGTTCACCGCCGAGGATCGCACGACAATCGCGCGCCTGTTGCGGGAGCTGAGCGAATCCCGGGATCAACCCCTGACGCCCTGAATCCGTTGGGCGGACCCGGTCGGCGCGGGTAGTCTCCGCCGATGGACGCGGACGAAATCCTGACCGTCGCCGAGCATGGCGAGGCCGACCGGCTGGCGATCGCCGCCGGGATTTCAGGGGAATCGCTGATGGAGGCCGCCGCCGCCGGGGTCGCGGCCCAAATCCTGCGGCGCTGGACCGCGCGGCCGGTGACGGTGTTGTGCGGGCCGGGCAACAACGGCGGCGACGGTTTCGCCGTCGCCCGCTTGCTGACGCAGCAGGGGTGGCCGGTGCGGGTGGCCCTGGCCGGCGATGTGGCCGACCTGCGCGGTGACGCGGCGACGATGGCGGGGCGCTGGCGGGGGGAGGTCGAACCGATGCGGCCCGCGGTCACGGACGCGGCGGAACTGGTGGTGGATGCAGTGTTCGGCTCCGGGCTGGGGCGGCCGCTGTCGGGGGCCGCGGCCGAGACGCTGCGGGCGGTGCGGTCCCGGACCGCGCCGGTCGTCGCCGTCGATCTGCCGAGCGGGGTGTTCGGGGACACCGGGCGGGCCGGAGAAGATGTGGCGCCGGCCGCGCTGACAGTCACGTTCTTTCGCCGCAAGCCTGCCCATCTGTTGCTGCCGGGCCGTGATCTGTGCGGCGAGGTCGTCGTCGCCGATATCGGCACGCCGGACGGGGTGCTGGCGGAACTCGCGCCGACGGTCTGGCGTAACCGGCCGGCGCTGTGGCGCGCGGCGATGCCGTGGCCCGGCGCCGCGACCCACAAATACCAGCGCGGCCACGGGGTCGTGGTCGGCGGCGGCGCGGCGGCGACC
>JAQBXG010000187.1 GCA_027625125.1 Pseudomonadota bacterium | reverse complement strand
CCAGCCGCGATCTGGCGGCGCTGGGGGATCCGCCCGCGGCCGGAGCGGAACCGGAAGAAGAGGAACGCGCGGCGCTGCGCGCCGACCTGACCGCGCAACTGGGGGCGATGAACGGTCCGGTGCTGGAAGCCGGGCTGCTGGCGACGCGAATCGATCGCGCGGTCACGCAAGTCGGCGACATCCGTCGCAAGAGATTCACCGACCGGTTGCTGGCGCGAGGGGAATCGCCGCTGTCGCCCGGGTTCCTGTCGCGGGCGGCGCCGGGACTGGTCGCCATCGCCGGCTCGGTGACGACAACCGCGCTGTCGTTTGCCGCTTCGGCCGAGGCCGCCGATGCGATTCGCGGATCGGTGATCGCGCTGATGGCCGCCGCCGCCGGGGCGTTGATTTTGGTATGGCCGGCGTTCGTGTGGTTGCGGCGGAGGTATGGCGGCCGGGGCGAGGCGGCGCCGAAAAACTTCCTGTATGCGATGCGGGCGGCCATCGTGCTGTGGGCGACCGGCGTGGTTCTGCCCTCGGTCGCCGCCGCGCTGCTGTATACCGCGGCGGTCACGTCGGGGCTGTTGCACGATTCCGGCACCAGCATCGGACTGGCCGGGCTGGCGGGATTCGCGCTGATCGTTTCAACGATCGCACTGCTGCGCGCGTTTCTACCACTGTCGCCGGACTGGCGCGTCGTGCCGATCCCGACCCCCCTGGCGGTCGGACTGCGGCGCGTCGTTGCCGCGCTGGCGGTCGTGTTTGCGATCGACATCGTGTTCGCGGAAATCATCGCAACCTTTGACGCACGCCTGTCGGTCACGCAATTGGTCGATTACGGCGTCACCGTCGCCGTCACGCTGTTGCTTGTGATTCTGCTGTCGCGGCGGGTGTTTTGGGTGCCGGACGACGAGAGCCGCGCGCCGCGATGGCGGATGCTGCGGTTTGTCGCGGCGGCCGGTCTTTTGTCGGCGCCGCTGCTGGGGGCGGCCGGATATGTCGCTCTGGGGCAGCTGATCGCGACGCAGGCGGCGCTGAGCGGCGGATTGGTCTTTGCGTTGCTGACGGTGCGGCGGCTGGGGCGCGAGAGCGTCGCGTGGACCGCCAATTCGGACACCACCGCCGGGCGGCGTCTGCGCGCCTTTTTGCAGGAGGACGATGCGAGCTCGGGCCGCATGGCGTTCTGGTTCGGCCTCACGTTCGATTTCGTATTGTTGTTCGCCGGAGTCGTCGCCGGGCTGTTTGTCTGGGGCGCCGACGCGCGGGATGTCGGCGACTGGACGTACCGGGCGTTTTTCGGATTCGAGATCGGCCGCGTCACGTTTTCGCTGGCCGACGTGGTCATCGCGATCACGTTGTTTGCGGCGCTGTTTATCGCGACGCGATTTGTCCGCAGGTTGCTGACCGAAAAGGTGCTGCCGCAGACGCAGCTGGATTTCGGAATCCGGCAATCGATCGGCACCGCGACCGGATACATCGGCGTGGTCATCGCCGCCGCCGTCGGCATCTCGGCGCTGGGTCTGGATTTGTCGAATCTGGCGATTGTCGCCGGCGCGCTTTCGGTCGGCATCGGCTTTGGCTTGCAGAACGTCGTCAACAATTTCGTATCCGGCCTGATTCTGCTGGTAGAGCGGCCGGTCAAGGTCGGCGACTGGATCATCGTCGGATCGCTGGAGGGTACGGTGAGACGCATCAACGTGCGCGCGACCGAAATCGAGACGTTTGACCGCGCCAGTGTGTTCGTGCCGAATTCGCAATTGATTTCGGAGGCGGTGACGAACTGGACCCACGCCGACAAATTGGGCCGCATCCGTATTCCGGTCGGTGTCGCCTATGGTTCGGATCCCCGCCAGGTCAGCGAAATCCTGATCCGAGTGGCGCGGGCGAACCCGGCGGTCCTGTTGCGGCCCGAGCCGTCGGCGGTGTTCGCGGGATTTGGTGACAGTTCGCTGGATTTTGAACTGCGCTGCTTTATCGGCGACGTCAACAATTCGATCAGCATCAAGTCCGAATTGTGTTTCGCCATCGACGATGCGTTCCGGGGGGCGGGCATCGAGATTCCGTTCCCGCAACGCGACGTGCATCTGAAGCCGCAGCCGCCCGCCGAGACCAACTAGGGCGGCGGCGCGGCGGCAGTCTCCGCCGGAGGAGGACAACGATGGAGAGTTCACGGACAGACGCGCCGTTGCGCGCTTACCTGTTGGACGGCCGCGGCGGGGCGGCCAGAGTCGGGTGGGCGGAGGTCAGCAAATGGCAGGCCGGTGACGCGCCGCTTTGGCTGCACCTGGATCGGCGCGACCCGGCTTCGGTGGATTGGCTGCGGCGCCGGAGCGGACTGGACTCGATTGTCGTCGAGGCGCTGCTGGCCGAGGAAACCCGGCCACGGGCAACGGCCCATGGCGACGGCATGCTGGTGATTCTGCGCGGGGTCAACCTGAACCCCGGCGCCGACCCCGAGGATATGATTTCGGTTCGCGTGTGGGTCGAGGGTGCACGGGTGATTTCGGTGCGGGCGCGGCGGCTGCTGGCGGCGGAGGATGTCGGCGATCGGCTGGAGGCCGGCAGCGGCGCCACCGACGCCGCCGATCTTGTCGTCGACCTGGCCACGGGTTTGATCGACCGGATGTCGCCGGTGCTGGAACACCTGGACGAGGCCGCCGACGAGATCGAGGAAAAGCTTGTCACCGGCGGCGGCGAGCGGGAATTGCGCCAGTCGCTGGTGCGACTTCGGCGCCAGGCGATTTCATTGCGGCGGTATCTGGCGCCGCAGCGGGAGGCAATGGGCAGACTGCAGTCCGGCGAATTTCCGCTGTTGACCACCATTCACCGCACGCGGTTGCGCGAAATCAACGATCGTGTCGTGCGATTCCTGGAGGACCTGGATGCGATGCGCGAGCGCGCGTCGGTAATTCAGGACGAGCTTGCCAACCGCAGCGCCGAGCAGATGAACCGGACCATGTATGTGTTGACGCTGGTCGCCGCGATCATGCTGCCGCTGGGGTTTCTGACCGGGCTGTTGGGCATCAACGTCGGCGGCATTCCGGGCACAGACAACCCGTATTCGTTTGCGATTGTCTGCGCGCTGTTGTTCGCGATCGCCGCGGCGGAGGCATGGGTGTTTCGCCGCCTGAAATGGATTTGAGCGCCGCGCGCCGGTGGTGCGAATCCAGCGCTTCGTGCCACGAGCCGGGGTACCACGAGCCGGATTGTTGACGGATCAAAAGATCCAAGCACTTGAAGACGATATGCCGTACGTCCGAATGCATTGCCGGCTTCAGGTGTTGGTTTGATCCACTAGAGCAACTTCTGACCAAATAGAATCAATTCTGTTGGCGATTCGGGGCGGCAGTCCACG
>JAQBXG010000186.1 GCA_027625125.1 Pseudomonadota bacterium | reverse complement strand
TCGCCGCGGGAGGCCCCGCCTTGCTCCCGCCGCCGCAACCCCAGCAAAACCATTAGAATCTTGCGGTTTTTGACTTCGGCTGCTGTTGTAATTGCCATGTGACCCGAATATAAACCGCCGCAGGGCCGCATGCTGATGCGGCCGCTTACACGCGAGTCGCCGCGAATTCGGCGACGAACCCTGAGGGAGGGAACTCAGACATGGCATTGACTCTGAACGTCAACGGCACGTCCTACACAGTGGACGTGGAGCCGGAGACGCCGCTGCTGTGGGTCATTCGTGACAGCATCGGCCTCACCGGCACGAAATACGGCTGCGGCATCGCCAAGTGCGGCGCCTGCACGGTCCATATCGATGGCCAGGCGGCGAAGTCCTGCAACACCAAGGCCTCGGCGGCGGTCGGCAAGCCGATCACGACGATCGAAGGCCTGTCCCCGGACAGCACCCACCCGGTGCAGGTCGCGTGGACCGAAGGCGATGTCCCGCAGTGCGGATACTGCCAGTCCGGCCAGATCATGGCGGCGGCGGCGCTTCTGTCGAAGCGTCCGAATCCGTCGGACTTCGACATCGACTCCGAGATGGCGGACAACATTTGCCGCTGCGGCACCTATCAGCGCATTCGCAGGGCCATCCACCGCGCTGCCGAAATCGCAGCGCAGTAGGGATGGAATTGCAATGACACATATGGAAATCACGCGCCGCAACTTCATCGTCACGACCGCCGCGGCGGGCGGCGGCATGATGCTCGGCTTCTACATGCCGGGCGCGAATGCGGCCAACATCAACATGAACCCGTGGGAACGTCCGACCGACAAGGACGGCCAGGAAGTCAACGCCTGGGTCGTCATCGATCCGGACGGCACGGTTACGATCCGCGTCGGCCAGTCGGAAATGGGCGAAGGCGTATTCACCTCGCTGCCGATGATCGTCGCCGAGGAACTGCATGTGGACTGGAAGATGGTGCGGGCCGAGTACGCCGACGCCAACCGCCACGTCCGCAACGACAATCTGTATCAGCGCATGTCGACCGGCGGCTCCGGCGCCGTGCGCCGTTCGCGCGTCTACCTGCAGCAGGCCGGCGCTTCGGCGCGCGAGCGTCTGAAGGCGGCGGCGGCGGCGGCGTGGGGCGTGGACCGGGCGGCCGTGACGGCGAAGGACAGCGTCCTGTCGTCGGGCAACCGCTCCGGCACGTTCGCCGAGTTCGCCACCGCGGCGGCCGGCATCACCTTCGACGAAGAGCCGGCGATCAAGACCCCGGACCAGTTCCAGTTCCTGGGCACCTCGGTCGCGCGTCTCGACACGCCGCTCAAGGTCAACGGCACCGCCACGTTCGGCATCGATGTCAAGGTTCCCGGCATGCTGTACGCTGCCGTGGAAGTGGCCCCGGTTCCCGGCGGCTACCTGACATCGTTTGACGAGGCGGCGGCGCGGGCGGCGCCGGGCGTCGTCGAGGTCTTGCGCCTCGGCGAGAACGGCATTGGCCAGGTGATCCACAACCTCGACGAAGTCCCGAACCGGGTAACCGGCCTTTCGAGCGGCGTGGCGGTGGTCGCTGACACGTACTACCACGCCCTGTCGGCGCTCAATCTGATGGCCAAGGAATGGGACGCGCGCGGCAACGGGCACGTCACCAACCAGACCATCCGCGATGAGGCGTTTTCCGCCCTTCGCAACCCGTCCGATCCCACCTACAAGACCGCCGAGACGATCGGCGACGCGATGGGCGCGATGGGCGGCGCGGCAAAGGTGCTGGAGGCCGAATACTGGACTCCGTACCTGGACCACGCCTGCATGGAGCCGATGAACTGCACGGTCAGCTACACCGCCAACCGCGCGGACGTCTGGGTTGGCGCCCAGAACCCCCCCGGCGCGCTCGGCATTGCCGCCGAGGAGTTCGGGCTGGAGCAGGAGAACGTCTTCCAGCACACGACCTTCCTGGGCGGCGGCTTCGGCCTTCGCTCCCGCAGCCACGAAACACGACAGGCAGCGGCGATCGGCAAGGCGCTCGGCCGTCCGGTCAAGGTTGTCTGGACCCGCGAAGAGACGACCCGCCAGGGCAAGAACCGCCCGTACGCATCGTACGCGTTCAAGGCTGGCCTGGACGCCAATGGCGGCGCCCATGCTCTTGAGGCGCGGGTTGTCTCGCACTCGATCTTCCAGCACCAGATCCCGCAGTTCATGAACGAGGGCCTGGACGGAATCGCGCTGGAAGGCATCGACGCACGCTCGCCGTATGTGTGGCCGAACAAGGCGGTCAACTGGGCGATGCGCAACAACCACCTGCCGGTACAGTGGTGGCGGGCGGTTGCGGCTCCGCAGAACCTGTTCGCCTTTGAAAGCTTCATCGACGAACTGGCGGAAGCGGCGGGCAAGGATCCGATCCAGTTCCGGCTCGACAATATGCCGGCCGATTCGCACTTCCGTCATCCGCTCGAAGTGGCGCGGGATGCGTCGGGCTGGTCGGCCAATATGGGTCGCGGCGAAGGCATGGGTGTCGCCATCGGCGAGGCCTTTGGCTCCATCGTCGCAGAAGTCGCCTGGGTCACCGTCAGCCGCCGCGGGCAGCTGCGGGTGGAACGGGTGGACGCGGCGATCGATTGCGGCCACACCGTCAATCCCGACACCATCGTGGCGCAGGTCGAAAGCTCCATTGTCTATGGCATGACCGCCGCCCTCTACGGCGAGATGACCATTCGCGATGGCCGCATCGTCGAAGACAACTTCGACAAGTATCTGCTGATGCGGATCAACGAGATGCCGGAAGTTCGTACCCACTTCGCCCTTCGTGGCGGGGACGCATGGGGCGGCGTCGGCGAGCCGGCAACCGCACCGATCGCCGGAGCGATTGCCAATGCGATCTATGCCGCGACCGGCAAACGCCTGCGGGAGCTGCCGATCCGCAACCACGACCTGAGCTGGGGCTAATCCCCTCCTCCGCCCCTGTTTGGGGGCGGGCAAGAACCGGGGCCGGAGCGGGAAACCGCTTCGGCCCCGCGCTTTTCCGTTCCCTCGCGGCGGTCCAGGCACACTTGCGGCGCCTCCGGCAAGGGTTGCCCCGCCGACAGGCCGCCGCGGGCACAAAACCCGCAGATTTCCTGGGAATATGTTGCCCTAAGGGGAAGGTTCGCGGACCAGCCCAGGGTTGATCAATCGCGACCCCGCGTCTAGTCTTGGACCATTCGGGCAAAGGTTGCCCGAGGCCGACGGACGCGTCGGGGCGGATTGGTCTGCCCACGTGTCGCGGCCATTCAGCGCCATATAGGGAGGGAATCCAAGATGGCATTGACTCTGAACGTCAACGGCACGTCCTACACAGTGGACGTGGAGCCGGAGACGCCGCTGCTGT
>JAQBXG010000004.1 GCA_027625125.1 Pseudomonadota bacterium | reverse complement strand
CGCCCGCCGATCCACCCTATACCGAAGAACAACGCTTGGAAGTGGCGCGGAAGATGGCCGATGCGCTGGAGGCGGAGGGCTTCTTTCTGGAGACGCTGCAATTTGCGGATCGCCGGGCGACGGTTGCGTTGACGGGGTTGCGGTATGCATCGTCGTCCCGGAACCTTGGTTTCGCCGTGCGCGTGATCATCAACTACCTGCCGGCGCCGATCGAGGAGATCACCGTCGTTCTGTTGCGTGGCGGCATGGAGATGAGTCGCACGACCATGCGCCGCAGCGACATCGAACGCGCGGCGGCCGGCCGCGGCAGCCCGGACGAGGTGTTGGCCCGTGCAACGATCGAATCCGGCCAACCGGGCTGGCCGGGATTTCGCTATTCGGTGCCGGGACGGTATCCGCAAGCCGGGATTTCGATCGCGCCGCAGATGCGCCAGCACATCGGCGGCCCGGACCAGTTTTACCTGTACCAGTTCTGGCTGTCGGCCAATATCGGCGCGGACCTGGCCCGCGGCCTGTCGGTCACGGGCACCTATGGCAAGGACCTGTACAACAACTTTGACAAGATACGGCTGAAATCGGACAGCGTGCTGCCGCACGTCCGCAGCGACATCAAGGAATACCTGCAACAGGGGGCGGACGGGAACATCGTGCGCCTGCAGAGCGATTTCTTCTTCAAGGTTTCTCAGAATGCGTATGCGCGCATTTCCGCGGGCCTGTTCGAGGAAATGTTCGGCGGCGTCGGCGCGGAGCTGATGTATCGGCCGTTCGAGTCCCGCCTGGCCCTGGCGGTCGAGATGAACCGCGTGCGCCAGCGGGCCTATGACCAGCTGTTCGATTTCAACTCGTACCAAGTGGATACCGGCCACGCGAGCATCTATTACGAGGAGCCGCGCTACAATTCGCTACTGTCGCTGCATGTCGGCCGCTACCTGGCCGGCGACAAGGGCGCGACGTTCGAGATTTCCCGGCGGTTCGACGGCGGCGTCCGGGTCGGCGCGTGGGCAACGCTGACCGACGTTCCGTTTGCGCAGTTCGGCGAGGGCAGCTTTGACAAGGGGTTCTTCATCGTCATTCCGTTCGATACGTTCCTGACCCGGTCGTCGACCGAAACCGGCGTTTTCGCGTTCCGGCCCCTGTTCCGCGACGGCGGCCAACGCCTGGTGCTGGCGCAGCGCCTGTACGACGTAACGGCGCCGGCGACGGTGGAGGCGGTGACGCGGGACTGGCCGCGGATGTTCCGGTGACGGCTTTGCGGGATGCCGAGCGCCCGCACCGGCGCCGGTGCTTGACACTACGCGGCAAAACCGTTCTGTTTCGGCCGGATTCGGACTCAGGCGGTGGTCCGGTCCACCCCGGGTAGGTGCCGATGGATGCGCTGGACGCTCTGGAAAGCCAGAGCATTTACATATTTCGCGAGGCCTTCAATCGCATCGACCGCCTGGCGATGCTGTGGTCGCTCGGCAAGGATTCGAACGTGATGGTCTGGCTGGCGCGCAAGGCGTTCTTTGGCCGCGTGCCGTTCCCGGCGCTGCATATCGATACCGGCAAGAAGTTTCCCGAGATGTACGAGTTTCGCGACCGCTATGCGGCGGAATGGGGCCTGGACCTGATCCGCGGCGAATGCCCGCCGGTCGAGGAAATCGATCCGTCGCTGCCGCCGGCGGCGCGGTCGGCGGCGCGCAAGACCGCCGGACTGAAACGGCTGCTGGCGGAACGGGGCTATACCGGCGTGGTCGCCGGCATCCGCCGCGACGAGGAAGGCACGCGGGCCAAGGAGCGATATTTTTCGCCCCGTTCCGGGAGCGGCCAGTGGGATGTGCGGGAACAGCCGCCGGAATTCTGGGGCCAGTTCAACACCGTCTTTCCGCCCGGCACCCATTTGCGCATCCATCCGCTGCTGCATTGGACCGAAATCGACATCTGGCGCTATACGCAGCGGGAACGCATTCCCACCGTGCCGCTGTATTTTTCGCGCGGCGGCAAACGCTATCGTTCGTTGGGAGATCAGGACATCACAAACCCGATCGATTCCGACGCATCGACGTTGGAAGAAGTGATCGAGGAGCTGGAAACAACGAAGATCGCCGAGCGGTCCGGGCGGGCGATGGACCATGAATCGGAAGACGCGTTCGAGCGTCTGCGCGCCGACGGCTATATGTAGCGGATGTCGGCCCACCGCGAACATCTGAAGGTCGCCGTTGTCGGCCACGTGGATCACGGCAAGTCGACGCTGGTCGGCAGGCTGTTGCACGACACCGGCAGTCTCCCGGACGGCAAGCTGGAGGCGATTCAGGAAGTCTGCCGCCGCCGCGGCGTGAGTTTCGAATGGGCGTTCCTGATGGATGCGTTGCAGGCCGAACGGGACCAGGGCGTGACGATCGACACGTCGCAAATCTGGTTTCATACCGCCAAGCGCAACTACGTCATTATCGATGCGCCCGGGCACAAGGAGTTCCTGAAGAACATGGTCACCGGCGCTGCCGCAAGCGACGCGGCGCTGCTGATCATCGACGCCGAGGAGGGCGTGCGGGAGCAGTCTCGCCGCCACGGTTACCTGTTGCACTTGCTGGGCGTGCGGCAGGTGGCGGTTGCGGTCAACAAGATGGACCTGGTGGGGTATTCCCGCGATCGCTTTGCCGCGATCGCCGACGAATACCGTGCGTACCTTGCGGGGATCGGTGTCACACCGACGTTTGTCATTCCCGTTTCGGCGCGCGACGGCGCAAATGTCGTTGCCGAGCGCGGCGGCGCCACGTGGTGGGACGGGCCGACGGTGCTGGAGGCATTGGAGCAATTCAAGATTGTCACCGAGCCGGAGGGCCTGCCGCTCCGGATGCCGATTCAGGACGTCTATCGCTTTGACAAGCGCGTGTTCGCCGGACGCATCGAGTCGGGCGTGCTTCGGGTCGGCGACCGCATCGTGTTTTCGCCCTCGAACCGGACGAGCACTATCCGCAGCATCGAGGCCTGGCATTCCGACCCGCCGCCGACGGAGGCCCATGCCGGTCAGAGTATCGGCTTTACGCTGGACGACCAGGTGTTCGCCGAACGTGGCGAAGTCGTGAGTCACGAACAGGACGCGCCGGTGGAGACCGACGTGTTTCGCGCCCGGCTGTTCTGGTTGGGCGCTCGCCCGTTGACCAGGGATACCCGCCTTCGCATCAAGCTGAACTCGGCCGAGGCGGAAGTGCGGGTGCAGGAGATCGAGCGCGTCATCGATACGGGCGATTTGAGCACCGCCGGATCGGACCGGGTGGAGCGCAACGCGGTGGCGGAGGTCGTTCTGCAGGCCGACCGCATGCTGGCGCTGGACGAGTTTTCGACCGCTCCGGCGACGGGCAGGTTCGTGCTGGTGGACGGGTACGATATTTCCGGCGGCGGCATCGTTTCGATGGAGGGATACGCCGACCAGCGGCAATTGACGACGGTGCGGGCCAGCAACATCCAGTGGGTGGAGCACGCGATATCCACCGAGGCCCGCGCCCGGCGCAACGGGCACGGCGGCGGCGTGCTGTGGCTGACCGGGCTTTCGGGCGCCGGGAAGTCTACGCTGGCGGTGGCCACCGAGCGGCGGCTGTTCAATTTGGGATTTCAGGTCTATGTGCTGGACGGCGACAACGTGCGTCATGGCCTGAATGCGGACCTTGGATTTTCACCCGAGGAGCGGGCGGAGAACATCCGCCGGGTCGGCGAGGTCGGGGCGCTGATGGCCAATGCCGGCATTCTGGTGATCACCGCGTTCATCTCGCCGTATCGTTCGGACCGGGAACGGGCGCGCAAGGCCGCGGGCGCGGGGTTTCACGAAGTGTTCGTCAAGGCGGATCTGGCCGTATGCGAGTCCCGTGACCCGAAGGGGCTGTACGCGAAGGCCCGCAGCGGCGCGATCAAGGAGTTCACCGGCGTATCCGCCCCGTATGAGGCGCCGGAGTCCCCGGAGCTGGTGGTGGACACCGCGGCGCTTGAAGTCGACGCCTGCGTCGATGCGATTGTCGAATACGTGCGTGAACAGTTCCGCGTCGCACCGGTGCGGGCGGCGGGGGGCTGACCGGGGCGGTCAGGCCGGAGCGGCGGTGATCGTTCGAAGCCTTGTCCAGGCGGCGCGATAGAACCACGCCCCGTACAGGAACAGGATCGGGTAGATCGGCAGATAGTAGCGCTCTTGTGACGGGCCGATCAGGATCGGCAGCGCGAACAAGACGATCAGCGCCTTGTCGCGCAGCGGTGCGCGCACGAGAAGAAACACCAGCCCGGGCAACAGCACCAGCCCGGCGGCGGCGCGGGCGAGGACCATTGCCGGCGCGGTGACGCCATAAGAGGGGCGCAATCCGGTGAAGTACATCAGCTTGGCGACGACCAGCGACCCCCAGGACATCGGCAAATCCAGCCAGCGAGGCAGCAGCGGATAGATGCCCGCGACATAGTCGGCGGGCGTGTGCCCGAAGTACGACAGGATGCTGCCGGCCTTTCGCATTTCCGAAAGGAAGTAGGGATATAGAAACAGCGCGAAGACGATCAACAGGAAAGCGGCCAGCGCAGCGCGACCGACTTCGATGCGGCGATGCTGAAAGGCGGTCCATAATACGTGCAGACTCACAAACACAAGCGATGAGTAACCGTTGGGGCGGGTGAGCGGCAGCAACACCAGTAGCGCGATCCAGGTCGCGGTCTGCCACCGGCCTTGAGTGGCGACGAAATAGAAATAGAAGAACCCGGCGAATATGGCGGCGAACAACAAATCCGGGCTGGCCACCAGCGTGAACCAGACCGGATTCGGAATCAACGCGAACGCAAGCAGCCAGCCCCGGCCCAGGCCCTGTCCGGCCAGCCACCAGAGCCAGAACGCGACCATGCCACAGCTCACGGCCAGGAAGAACAGCTCGAGCGGCAGGTACGATCCAGGGCCGTATCCGAACAGCCCGATCAGCGCCGGAAACACCGGCCCCGAAATGATCGGCCCGCCATCGAAGGTCGCCGGGTCACGGTAGAAGCGGATGAAGTCCCCAAGGATGTCGGCCCAAGAACCGGCGTACAGCCGCAGAGACTCCGCGTAGAATTCGAAGTCCAGATACGACTGCGGCAGGAGCGGGGAGACCGGGTCGCCGCGTTCATTGGCGATCGGGCGAACCGCCGCCACGACGAACACACCGGCGCGAAACACCCAGGCGACAAGGACGGCCAAAACAAGCCCCGGCGCGCGGGCCGGTGCGGTCACGGCCACGACGGCGCCGCATACTCGGCCGAGGCGGTAGCTCCAGCGGACTCTGCGGCCACGACGGCCCCAGTTGACCCGGCCACATCGGGTGTGGGAGTGTTGCCAGCTCCCAGTCCCTCGCAGTCAACGGTGCCACCGATGGCCTCTGGCAAAACCGGCAAAATTGTCATCGTCACATTCAGTGGCGGCTTGTTCAACTTTTCGACCAATTCAATGGCGGCATGGTTGCGCCAGGGCGGACACGACGTGAGCGTGATCCAGTGGGTGCCTCCGGACGACAGCGGCATAGCCGACCTTGAGGACCTGAGCTTTGCGGCGATGACGCGCGAGCAGCTTGAGATGCTTGGTGAAGCCTGCAAGGACGCTGACGTGGTGGGGATTTCCATTCTCACGATCCACTATCTGGAAAAGGCGCAGGCCATCAACGACTACGTCAAGGAGACGTTCGGGATTCCGGTGATCTGGGGCGGGGTGCCGGTCATTGCCGATCCCGAAGGATACCTGAAATTTGCCGATATTGTGTGTGTCGGCGAGGGCGAAGTCACCATTGAACAGTTTCTGAATCACCGGCTGGAGGGGACGCCGATGGAGGACGTGCAGGGCGTCGCGTACTGGCAAGACGGCAAGATCAAGCGCACGAAACCTGTACCGGTGATCGATGTCAATTTGATCCCGATGCAGCTGGTGGACCTGGACAAGCACTATTTTCTTGGCGGCCAACTTCGGGCCGCGAGCAGCGTTCGCGAGGCCGTGTCGCAAGAGATCGCCGCGAAGGGGTATCGCATCTTTGCGATCCGAGGATGTCCATTCAAATGCACGTTCTGTGTCAACGACAAGCTGCACGACGTATTTCACGGCCAGAGCATTCTGCGCAAGATGAGCGTGGACAAGATCATGGACGAGCTGACGGCCGCGAAGGCGAAGTTCCCGGAAATGCGCAAGGTATTGTTCTATGAGGACGACTTCTTTGCGCGCAACGACAAGGAGTTTCGCGAATTCATCCAGCGCTACAAGCAGGAGATCGACCTGCCCATCGACTATAACGCCACGGTCAAGCTGACCAGCGAGGCCAAGATCGCGATCATGAAAGAGGCCGGAATCGTCGTGTCGGAGCAGAAACTTGGACTGCAGACCGGCAGCGAACGCTCCAATCGCGAGGTCTATGGCCGCCCATTCGACAACGCCGAATTCATCAAGAAGATGCGGCTGCTGGCGGAAAATCGCATTCCGGCGCAGGTCGATGTGATTTCGGACAACCCGTTCGAGACGTTGCAGGACAAGGTCGATATTTTGCACCTGTACCGGACGTTCTCGGAGGCGATGGCGGCAATTCCCGATCGTTGGCGACTGTTTGCGTTCATGGACCACAAGCTGATGTTCTATCCCGGCACCAGCCTGTACGACCGCGCCCTGGCCGCCGGCGTCATCGACGACAACTATTTGCAGAATGTGTTGTTGAAGCGGCGCACCGTGCGGCGGCACACCGATATCGATCTGGATCGCGTGATGCTGGGCATTTTCAAGATGTCGCTGCGCTATCCGATGCTCACCAAGGTGATGCGCCTGTTGGAGAACCGCCCGGCGCTGACGGTGCTGGGCAGCCGCCCGGCGTTGTGGCTGGCGAGCGTTGCAAGCCGCTTGATGCGCTCGCGGCGCATTTTTCATCGCGAGGCCGGGGCGTATTTGTACAGCCGCTCGGCGGTGGCCGGGGGCGGCGCCGCCGAATAGCGCGGCGGGGGCCTAGCAGGCCGGCTAGTTCGCGGGCGCCGCATCGCGGTCCAGCATCCAGGTGACCCGGCCAGCAGACGGGCGCACCTGCGCCGCGGGCAGCGACAGGTCTGGCGGCGTTCCGAGGATGCGGGTCAGCGCCGGGCGTTTGTTTGCGCCGGTGACGACGAACAGGATCGCCCGCGCGGCGTTCAGTACCGGCAACGTCATTGTTACCCGCGATATCGGTGGCTGTGGCGCGATCGAAGTTGCCGCAAGCGCGCCCGGCGCCCCAGCCTCTCCGCCGGGAAACAATGACGCTGTGTGGCCATCCGCGCCGACGCCCAACAGGATCAAGTCTAGGCGCGGCGGACGTCCGCTGTCGCCAAACGAGCGCAGAAGGCGGTCGTAGTCTGCCGCCGCAGCGTCCGCGCCGAGGTCTCCGCGAACCGGATGTACGCCGCCAATCGCCGAAAGCCGCGAAAGCAGCGCCGTGTTCGCCATGCCGAAGTTGCTGGCCGGGTCGGTGGCGGGCACGCAGCGTTCGTCGCTCCAGAAGACCTGCGTGTCGGACCACGGGACGCTGGTGCGGTACGGGTCCGCCGCCAGCCGTGCATACGTGCGCCGTGGCGTTTCGCCGCCCGACAACGCCAGCAGCGCGCGGCCCCGTCGCGCGCGGGCTTGGGTGATCGCTGCCGCGACCGCGGCGGCGGCGGCCTCGGCGACCGCCGCGGTACCCGGCAGGACCTGAACAACAGGTGTCATCGCGGCGGCATTGTCTTCGGGTGCGGCGCGTTTGGCCATAGGGTTCGCGGCGGTTGACACACGGGCGACGGAGGGCGAAATTGACGCCGTTGCCGTGCAGGCAAGTTTCGGGCGAGGCAGTTCGCTTCACCCGGACTGCGGCAGCGTGGGAAACTCTGATCAACTTGAACGCAATTGCCCGGTGCGCCGAGGTGCGGTCCCCGTGTGACGTGCGATGTGCGGCATAGCGGGGAGTATCGGCGTTGCCCCCGGCGCGGCAGAGGTGCGCGCGACGCTTGCGGCGATGCGGCGGCGCGGGCCCGACGCCAGCGGCGTGCATCACGACCGCATCGGTCCCCATGCCGTAACACTGTTGCATACGCGGTTGTCGATTCTGGACCTGGACCCGCGCTCGGACCAGCCGTTCGTCGACGGCGATCTGGTGTTGGTGTTCAACGGCGAGCTGTACAATTACGTCGAGCTGCGCGCCGACCTCGAGGCTCTGGGCCACCGGTTCCGCACCAAGTCGGATACCGAAGTGGTATTGCGCGCCTGCCGGCAATACGGCGAGGCGGCATTTGACCGCTTTGAAGGCATGTGGGCTTTGGCATTGCTGGACCGCAAGGCCGGGACGCTGACGTTGAGCCGGGACCGGTTCGGCGAGAAGCCGCTGTTTTATGCGGTTTGGGGCCAGACGCTGTATTTCGCCTCGGAGGTCAAGTCGTTGGCGGCGCTGGCCGGGCGGGCACCGGAGGTGAATACGCGGCAGGTGCAACGGTATCTGGTCAATGGCTACCGCTCGCTGCACAAGGGCCGCGAGACGTTTTTCGCCGATGTCGGCGCTATGCCCGCGGCGTCGGTGGCGACGTTGACGGGGCCGGACGAGCCGGCGCCGCAGCCGTACTGGCGTCTGGCATACCGCCCGGTGGCGATGACCGCTGCCGAGGCCGTCGCCGGGGCGCGCGAGCAACTGGAACGGGCGCTAAAGATTCGCCTTCGGGCCGATGTGCCGGTCGCCTTCTGTCTGAGCGGCGGCGTCGATTCGACGGCGCTGGCGACGTTGGCCGCCCGCAAGCTGGGGGCGCAGATACACGCCTTCACGGTTGTTGATGCCGACGAGCGCTACAACGAATCCGAAAGTGTCGCCGCGACCGTGCGGCATCTGGGGTGTGCGCATCACGTTGCCCACACCTCCACCGAAGGGTTCTTCGCGCGACTGGACGATCTGGTCGCATATCACGATTCGCCGGTCGCGACGATTTCGTATTACGTCCATTCGTTTCTGTCGGAGGAAATCTCGCGGCTTGGCTACAAGGTGGCGATATCGGGCACCGGCGCCGACGAGCTCTATACCGGCTATTACGACCACTATTGCTTCTGGCTGGCCGAACGCGCCGACGACGACGAATATCCGCAATTGCTGGAGCAATGGCGGCAGGGGTATGGGGCGACGGTCCGCAATCCGCTGTTGCAGGACCCGGCCGCTTTCCATCGCGATCCCGGCCGCCGCGACCATTTGTACGGCGACCGCGATCGGTTCAACGCGATGCAGGTCGCGCCGCTGGACGAGGACTTCGCGGAGGAGGCGTATTGCGACAACCTGTTGCGCAACCGCATGCTGAACGAGCTGTTCCACGAGGTTGTGCCGGTCATTCTGCACGAAGACGACATGAACTCGATGCGCTGGTCGGTGGAGAACCGTTCGCCGTATCTGGATCGCGGTCTGGCGGAGTTTCTGTTCACCGTGCCCGGTGAGCACCTGATTCGCGACGGCTTCGCCAAATGGATTCTGCGCGCGTCGTCTGACGATGTCGCGCCCCGCGACGTGATCTGGGACAAACGCAAACGCGGCTTCAATGCATCGATCGATTCGCTGGTGGATCGCGACGATCCCGATACGCGGGACCGCCTGTTGGCGCCGGGGCCGATCTTTGACCTGGTGCGCCGGGATGCATTCGCGAAGTTTGTCGATGGCGACATGACCGATAATGCGCGCAGCAAATACCTGTTCAGCTTTTTGTCGGCCCGCAGTTTTCTGGAATCTGATTTGGTGGCCGGGGGCGACGCGGACCGGAGCGCGGTGTGACGTGATCGGCATCGTCGACTACGGCCTTGGCAATCTGACTTCGGTCGCCGCCGCGGTGGCGAAAGTCGGCCACACGCCTCGGGTTACCGGCGACGCGGCAGAGTTGTGGCGGTCCGAGCGGCTGATTCTGCCCGGCGTCGGCGCATTCGGCGACGGCATGCGAAGATTGCGGGAGTTGGGGTTGGTCGAGCCGTTGACCCGCATGGTCGTCGAGGAGGGCAAGCCGATCTTGGGCATATGTCTGGGGTCGCAATTGCTGGCGCGGGAAAGCGAGGAATTCGGCACCCACGAAGGTCTGGGCTGGATCGACGCAACGGTGCGGCGTCTTGCCCCGGGCGACGACGAATTGCGGATTCCGCACGTTGGCTGGAACGACCTGGACCAGGTTGGCGAAAGTCCGTTGTTCGCGGACGTGCCGGAGACGGCGCTGTTCTATTACGTCCACAGCTATCGCCTGGTCGTCGATCAACCGGGTATCGTCGTCGGCAGCTGCACGTACGGGTCGGCGTTTCCGAGCGTCATCCAGGCTGGCAATATCTTCGCGACCCAGTTCCATCCCGAGAAGAGCCAGCGCCACGGGCTGCTGCTGCTGCAGAACTTTCTGGAACGCGTGCATTGACGACGTTGTTCGGCGCCACTTGGCGCGCCCAAGACCCGTTGCGAGGAGAGCAAGACAATGGACAGTAGCCCCGGCAGCTTCACGAATTCGTTCGGCACCCGGATCGATTTTGTGCCCGGATACATCGAATACGTCGACCGGGTCATCGGGTTGCCGAAGAAGGCGTCCGAGGATTACGTCCATGCCAGCATCAACGCCGCCGGCGGCCACCAGAACCTCGACTACGCGAAGGTCAACGAAAAGTTCCGCTATGAACGCAAGGCGTTAAGCCTGTCCGGGTATGCCGCCCGTCTTGCCCGCGTGTACATGTTTCTGGATCTGATGCGGAACACGAACGCCGTTCCGCAGTTTGCCCGGCATCTGGATATCGGCTGTGGAATTGGCATTCAGCCCCGCATTCTGCGTGCGCTGGGCATTGTCGATCATACGACCGGCATCGACGTGTACGATCGCTGCACAGGGGTGGACGAGTCCGCTCTGGCGAAGCAGCATCGCCGGTTGCGCTGGATGCGGGCATTGGAGCCGTTTCGCCGCAGCGCCGTGAAAGTCCCGCCGGAGGAGCGATCTGATTTGCGCCGGGCCGTTGTCGAGAAGGTGCTGGACCCGCTTAGCCCGCGCCACCGCCACAAACACCAGGTCGGGTATATGCCCGACAGCGACTTCTATCGTCTGAAGTACCGGGCGAAGCCGACGCTGGATCGGTTCATCCAGGGCGATGTGTTCGAGATCAAGGAGAAGTTCAACCTGATCACGACCTTTACGTCGTTCGAATGGTTCGATGCCCGCACGATTCTGCCGAAGGTGGCGTCGATGCTGGAAAACGGCGGCATGTTCTATATCTGGGTATCGAATTGGTGGAGCGATATCAACGTCACGCGCCTGTCGGGGCATTTCCCGTTCGCCTGTCAGCGGCTGAACAAGGACGACTATTACCGCTATCTGGACGAATGCCTGCCGGACCACGCTGAGGCGATGAAGGGGACCTATGCGTGGTTCGACCCCGGCCACCCGACGCTCGCCGACTATGCCGAGATCGGCTATCAGAATGGCCTGATGGCTTTGGATTTCCGCGAGTACAACCGTCCGGATCCGTTCGGCACCCACACCGGGGTTTCGCCGCTGGGCCACATCGCCCTGGACGGCGGCGTGCTGCAGCAGGTGCTGGACGAGATTCACCAGTTCCGCCCGGATATCCGGCTGACCGACCTGTTGCCGCTGTCCCACAGTATTCTGTTCCGCAAGTTTGACCGCAGCGTAAAGCTGGACGAAGCCGGCCTGAATCGCGCCACCAGCCCGGTCCAGTTTCAATACCGGCCAACCAACCCGGCCCTGCGTCTGGCGAAAAAGCTCGCCGTCAAGGCGCATCCGATCTATCGCCGCTAGGGGCGACGATGCATCTGTTTGGCCGGGATGTTGCGGGCGAGGTGGCGATCGTCGCCGAGGTGGGCGTAAACCACGAGGGCGACGTCGAGGCGGCATCGCGGCTGGTGCGCTTGGCGGCGGAGGCCGGCGCCGACGCAGTGAAGTTCCAGAGCTATACGCCGGCGCGGTATTGCACCGCGTCGGACCCGGTGCGGCTGGCACGGGTGACGCGGTTTGCGCTGGACCGGGAGGCTCACGAGCGGTTGGCCGCGGAGGCGACCGCGCTGGGCATCGCCTTCCTGTCGACGCCGGTGACCGAGGATTGGGTGCCGATTCTGGCCGGGCTGTGTCCGGCGTTGAAGATCGCCAGCGGCGATCTGGTGTTTGAAGCGGTGATCCGTGCCGCGGCGCGAACCGGCAAGCCGGTGATTCTGTCCGCCGGCGGCGGTGAGCTCGACGAAATCGACCAGGCGGTGGAATGGGTCGCTGACGAGGTCGGGCGGGACGCGCTGGCGGAGCGGCTGGTATTGATGCATTGCGTGTCGGCGTATCCGACCCCGGTTGACGAAGCCAACGTGCGCAGTGTCGGGTTTTTGTCCGACCGCTATGGGCTTGTGACCGGCTATTCGAACCACGTCGTCGGGCCGGAGGCATGCCTGGCGGCTGTGGCGCTGGGGGCGCGGGTGATCGAGGTGCATTTCACCGACCGGCGGGAAGGCCGAACCTTTCGCGACCACGAACTTTCGTTCGAGCCGGACGAACTGGCCGCTTTGGTGCGCGGAATCCCGCGCGTCGTCGCCGCGCTGGGAACCGCGGGCAAGCGCCGCCAACCGAGCGAGGCGGGCAATATCGCGGCGATGCGAAAAGGTGTTGTCGCCGCGCGGGCGCTGTCGGCGGGGCAGATTCTGGGCGCCGATGATTTAATGTTCGCGCGGCCGGCGACCGAATACGCGGCGGCGGACCTGCCGCGTCTTCTGGGCCTGCGGCTGACGGAGGACGTGGTGGCCGGGGCGCTGATCCGGCGCGCTGCGGTCGTCGAGGCATAGCGGCGCGTGCTGCGAAAACGGGTCGTTACGGTGTTGACGTTCAACGACGGCATTCTGTTTCGGACCAAACTGTTTCGGCCCGACTACCGCTATACGTTGAACTTTGTCGATGCGTGGTCGGTGGACGAGATCGTCGTCCTGGATGTGACCCGGCCCGGTGAGGGCGACCGCGAGAACTTCTACCGCACGGTCCGCGAATTCGCCGCCAAGTGCTTTGTGCCGATGGCGGCCGGTGGCGGCGTCCGATCGATCGACGACGTGCGCATGCTGTTGTCGCTGGGCGCCGACAAGGTCGTCGTCAATACCGGCACGCTGGCGCGGCCCGGGTTGATCTCGGAGATCGCGCAATTATACGGGTCGCAGTGCGTCGTGTTGTCGATTGACGCCAGGAAAAATGACGCCGGCGACTATGAGGTGTTTGCGGAATTCGCGACACGGCCGACGGGGCGCTATCCGGCGGCGTGGGCGCGGGAGGGCGAGGAGCGCGGCGCCGGTGAGATATTAATCACGGCAATCGAGCGCGACGGTTGGCTGCAGGGCTATGACCTGGAATTGTGCCGGACGGTCGCCGATGCGGTCGGCGTGCCCGTGCTGGTGCTTGGCGGCGCCGGAAACTGGAAGCACTTTGTCGAGGGATTTGCGCGCGGGCATGCCGCCGCCGTTTGTACGCAGAACATCTATCATTTCACGGAAGACAGCATGAAAAACGCGAAGGCATATCTGGACCGGGCGGGAGTGCATGTCCGGGTCTGAGAACCTGGGCGCGACGGTTGTCCGGTACTGCAAGCGGTGCCTGATGCCGAATTCGCGTCCGCGTATCGAGTTCGACGGCGGGGGTGTTTGCAACGCCTGCCGCAACGCCGAACAGAAGGACGCCATCGACTGGGATGCACGCCGGGCCGAGTTTCTGGATGTGATCGAGGCGTATCGCCGACCGGGCGAGCCGTATGATTGCGTCGTGCCGTGGTCGGGCGGCAAGGATTCGAGCGCCATCGCCCACAAGTTGAAGTTCGAGTTCGGCCTGAACCCTTTGTTGGTCACGTTTTCACCATTGATGCCCAACGAGGTCGGCGTACACAACCGCGAGCAGATGCTGCGGCTGGGATTCGATCATGTGATGGTGCGGCCGAACCAGCGCGTGTCGCGGCGGCTGGCGAACCGGTTCTTTGTAGATCGCGGCAACCCGAAGATTCACTGGGACGCCGGTGTAAACACAGTGCCGGTGCAAGTCGCTGTGAATTATGGCATTCCGCTGATTTTCTATGCCGAACACGGCGAAAGCGAATATGGCGGCCGCGTACTGAGCGAGCAGTCAAAGAAGGTACGGGATTTTACCGAGGTGATCGAGCACCAGGTCGGTGACGACCCGCTGAACTGGGCTGACGACGAAATTAGCGAGGCGGAGCTGGCGCCATATATCTATCCCGATCTGGAGCGGGTCGAGCAGGTGGGAGTCAAGGCGCTGTACTTTTCGTACTTCTTTCGTTGGTCGATGAAGGAAAACTACGAATACATTCGCGACAAGTTTGATTTTCGCACCGACCCCAACGGCCGCACCGACGGCACGTTTACCGACTTTGACAGCCTCGACGACAAGATCGACAATCTGTACTACCACATGCAGTTCATCAAATTCGGCTTTGGCCGCGCGACCCGTGACGCATCGCGGATGATCCAGAATAATCAGATGACACGGGCCGAGGGGCTGGCGCTTGCACGCAAATACGACAACGACTTCCCCGCTACGTTTCACGCCGACCACCTGGAGTACCTGGGCCTCGACGAGGTGCGCCTGACCGAGATCATTGACCTGCACCGCAACAGCGAAATCTGGGTACGCGAGGGAAACCGGTGGAACCTGCGCTATCCACCGGAATAGTGTGGATCGAATGGTGAACTTATGAACAGCGCTGAGACACGGGAATGCCCTTGTGACGTTTGCGGAAGCACCGACGCTGTCGAGATTCCCGAGGCGCGCTTGTACACGGACGGCCAGCCGATCCATGTCTGCAAGGATTGCGGTTTCATTTATGTGCGCCGCCGCCGCTCGGCCGAGGACATCGCGCGATCGTGGTCTGACGAGTTGTTCGGCGGCGCCTATACTGCGCGCATTCCGGCCGTGGCCGCTCGCCAGACCTATGTCGCCGAATATCTGGACGACGCCATAGACCTGCACGGAAAGTCCGTCTGTGACATCGGCGGGGGCGAGGGTTTGTTCGGCGAGCTGCTGCAACGGCCACCATACGGCGCGCGGGTGTTTGCGGTGGAGCCATCGGAATCCAACTGCGCGCAGATGACCGAGCGCGGCATCGAAAACTTTTGCGGGACGATCGAGGAGTACACGGCGTTGCCGGGAGCCGACCGCCGGCGATTCGACGCGGTGACGATCATGTGGACGCTGGAAAACTGTCAGGACTGCGTCGGAATGCTGACGGCCGCCAACGCCGCCCTGGACGAGGGTGGGCATATCGTCGTGGCGACCGGTAGCCGGATCCTGGTGCCGTTCAAGAAACCGCTGCATACGTACCTGAGCAAGACGCCGATCGATACCCACGCCTTTCGGTTCAGCGCTAACAGCCTGCGGTCGCTGTTGACCAGCACCGGATTCGAGATTGTCGCGGTAAACCGCTTTGTCGATACCGATTATCTGGTCGTGGTCGGGCGCAAGGCCGCCGGTGCGGAAAAGACGCCGCGCCCGACCGACGATTGGCGCGAGGTGCTGGATTTCTTCGCGCGTTGGCACCGGGAAACCGAAGCGCACTTTCCGCCGGCATGACTGCGAGTGCGCCCGGCGCGGCGGCAATCGGCGACGGGCCCGTCTGGCAGGCGCAGTCGTTCGATACCGAGGTGCTGGGGGCGCCGGTCGGCCGCGTCTTGATCGCGCGGCCGCCCGCCAGCGCGGCGGCGCGGGACGCGCTGGCGGAGATGGCTGCCAAGTGGCGCAAGGACGGTATATGGCTGGTATCCAGCCGCATTCCGGCGGAGTGGTCCGAAGCCGCCGAGGCGCTGGAGAGTGTCGGGTTCTTGCAGGTGGAAGAGCTTGTGACATGGGTGCGATCGGTTCCCGACGCGGCGTCCGGCGCGTCGGCAACGGATGCGGCGACGGCGAAGGACAGTGGGGATTGCGTTGAGATTGCCCGGTCGGCGTTTCGCTTTGATCGCTATCATGCCGACTCGCGCATCGGCGCGGACCGCGCCGGGGCGTTGAAAGCGGCCTGGGTGCGCAATTCGCTGGCGGGGCGGGCAGACGTCGCCCGCGTGGTGCGGGACGACGGGCGCGCACGGGGCTTTGTGCTGTGCCGGCGCGAGGGCGGCGACGCCGTGATCGACCTGATTGCCGTCGCGCCGGACAGCCAAGGGAGCGGGGTTGGCCGCCGCCTGGTTTTCGCAGCGCTGGACGCCTATGCCGGGCGGGTCGCCGAAATGCGCGCTTCGACCCAGGCGACGAATCAGCCATCGGCGGCGCTGTACCGCAAGGCCGGATTTGCGCCGGCCGGCCGCGCCCGCACGTTTCACTGGGTCAACGAGTCGGCGCGCGGATGAAGCCGCTGAAGGTGGGGGTGATCGGCCTTGGGGTGGGCGAGCAGCACCTGCGCACGTATCAGCGGCTGGACGGCGTCGAGGTGGTGGCGATCTGCGATATCGATCCGGCGCGGTTGGCGGAGGTCGGCGACCGATACGGCGTTGCCGGACGCCACGGCGATGCGCGCCGGATCACCGAAGACCCCGACATCGACATCGTCTCGATCTGCTCGTATGACGACGCGCACGCCGAGCAGTGCATTTCGGCGTTTCGATCCGGCAAGCATGTGATGGTGGAGAAGCCGGTGGTGCTGCACCGGGCCAACGCAGAGGCGGTGCTGCGCGCACAGCAGGAAAGCGGCAAGTTCATTTCGTCCAATTTGATCCTGCGCCAGAGTCCACGGTTTCGTCGGGTACGGGAGATGGTGCAAGGCGGAGAATTCGGCGAAATCTTCTGCATCGAAGGCGGGTACATTCACGACATCCTGTGGAAGATCACTGAGGGATGGCGCGGCAAGATGGATTTCTATTGCACGATCTACGGCGGCGGAATCCATTTGGTGGATCTGATGCGGTGGGTGCTGGATCAGGAAGTCGTGGAGGTCGGGTGCATGGGCAACAACGTGCTGACTCGCGATTCGAAGTACAAATACGACGATACGTTTCTGACCATGATGCGGTTTTCGGGAGGCGCTATCGGCAAATGCTTGACGACACTGGGGCCGCGACGCACGAAATTTCATGCTCTGGATGTGTATGGCACCAAGCGGACTTTCCTCAATGACATGCCGCACGCCAAGTTGTTCGACGGCGACCAGCCCGAAGACCAGTCGGTGATGGATACACCGTATCCCGGCATGGAGAAAGGCGATCTGATCCCTGAATTCGTCGATGCCATTCGGCAAGATCGTGAGCCGGGAGTGGGCGCGCGCGATGTATTCCGGGTGATGGATATCTGCTTTGCGGCCTATGAGGCGGCGCAAGCAAAAAGAACCGTACCTGTGTCATACCTGATTTGAAGGGACGCCGTTGACCTCGAAGCCGTTCATTCCGTTCGGTCGGCCGATGCTCGATGACGCGGAAGTGCGCGCCGTTTCGGAGGTGCTGTCCGGCACGACGCTGGTCCATGGCCCGATGACCCATGCGTTCGAGGAACGGTTCGCCGAGCGTGTTGGCACCCGGCACGCGATCAGTGTGTCGTCGTGCACGGCCGGGTTGAACCTGACGCTGTTGGTGCGGGATGTGGGCGCAGGGTCGGAAGTGGTGGTGCCGGCGATGACCCATGTCGCGACCGCCCATTCGGCGGAGGCATGTGGCGCAAAGCCGGTGTTCGTCGACGTGGAGGCGCATACCGGCAATCTGGACCCGGACGCGTTCGCCGCAGCGATTTCGCCACGAACCGCGGCGGTCACGGTGGTCCATTACCTGGGGCTGCCGTGCGACATGGACCGGATCGCGCCGGTGGCGGCGGCGGCCGGCGCGTTCGTGCTGGAGGACTGCGCGCTGGCAGTGGATGCCGCGTTTGGCGACAAGAAGGCCGGGGCGCTTGGACTTGCCGGGTGCTTTTCGTTCTATCCGGTCAAGCACATGACCGCCGCGGAGGGCGGCATGATCACCACCGATGACGACCGCCTGGCCGCCGCATTGCTGCATCGGCGCGCGTTCGGGTACGACCGGTCGCCGGACAAGCGGCAGAAGCCGGGCATCTATGACGTAACCGGGCTGGGCCTGAATGCGCGGATGAATGAAGTGCAGGCCGCGATCGGCGCTGTGCAACTCAGCAAGCTGGACGGATTCCAGAAGGCGCGGGCCGAGAACTATCGCGCGCTGCGAGAGGGACTGGCGGAGGTGGCGGAGATTACGGTGTTCAATTCCGTGGTTGGGAAGGCGCGGTCTTCGCACTACTGCCTGAATGCTGTGTTGCCGCGGGACGGCAGCATCGACCGCGACGTTGCGGCGGCTTCGCTGAAGGCGGCGGGGATCGGGACCAGCGTTCATTACCCGGTGCCGGTGCCGTTGCTTTCGTACTATCGCGAGAAGTATCAGTTTCGTACCGGGCAGTTTCCGGTAGCGGAGTGGATTGCCAACCAGACAATTTCGTTGCCGGTCGGGCCGCATTTGGCGGACGGTGACGCGGAAAGAATCATCGAGGCAGTCAGGGCGGCTGTTGTCGAAGCCAGAGTCAAACCGACTCGCCAGACCATGGATGCACATACATGACGGATCATTCCTTTGGAGCTGTGAAGCAGGCGTTGGCCGGCGCACGCGTGCTGCTTGTCGGCGGCGCGGGTTTTATCGGCCATAACCTGGCGCTGGGCCTGCGCAAGGCGGGTGTCGACGTGATGGTTGTCGACAACTTGATGATCAACAGCCTGGTCGACAATGTCTATGACGGCAAACGACAGGTGTTGCAGCGGCAGATATATCTGAATTTTCTGTTGGGACGGTTCGAGCTGATGCGGGATGCCGGCGTCGAGCTGCGCAACGCCGATGCACGCCTTTTGGCCGACCTGACGCGCACGTTCGACGAATTCGAGCCGACCAAGGTCGTGCATTTGTCGGCGATTTCCAGCGCGGTGGACGCGCGGGCGAACCCGGGGCTGTGCTTTGATCTGCAACTGATCACGCTACGGAACGTGCTGGAGTTGTGCCGCGTGGCGCACGACAGGATCAACCAGGTGATGTTGATGTCATCCAGCACCGTTTACGGTGATTTTGAGGGCGACAGCGTCGACGAGAATACGCGACCGAGGCCCAGGGGCATCTATGCCAATGCGAAGTACATGGCCGAACGGTTGGTGCGGACCTACAATCACCAGCACGGGGTCGGGACTTGCATCGTGCGCCCGAGCGCACTGTATGGCGAGCGATGCATCAGCCGCCGCGTAAGCCAGGTGTTCATTGAAAACGCCCTGACCGGCAAGCCGCTGTTGCTGGAAGGCGGCGGCGACGGAAAACTGGACTTCACCTATATCGAGGACCTGGTCGACGGGCTGATTCGTGCGCTGGGGCTGTATCGCGGCGGTGGTGCATCGAATACGTTCAATCTGACGTTCGGGAATGCCCGCACCATTGCCGACCTGGCCGCGGTGGTGAAAAGCGTGGTCCCGGAGGTGGTGCTGGAAGATCGGCCGCGCGCCGAGGACAAACCGATCCGCGGCACGCTTTCCGTTGCGCGCGCCGAGGCGGACCTGGGGTTCAAGGCGCAATGGCCGCTGGAGACAGGATACAGGCGGTACTGCGAATGGTACGTGGACGAGTGGCGCCGCGCGGAGAAGCAATTGAGCGCTGCGTGATTGCTGACCGCGGCATCGTCGTATTTTCGCGGATGGATTCGGCACGGCTGCCCGGTAAGGCATTGCAGCCGATTGCCGGGCGTGCGCTGCTGGGACGGGTGATTGACCGCGCCCGCCGTTCGCAACAAGGCGGCGCAGTCGTTGTCGCTACGTCTGATCGCGAAGTTGATGGGGAAATCGCTGCTTTCGCGGCCGCCGAGGGCGTGCGGGTATTTCGGGGCGCCACCAACGACGTCGCGGGCCGGGCGCTGGCCTGTGCAGAAGAATACGGCTTTGCGCGGCTGGTTCGCATTTCCGGCGACAGTCCGTTCTTTGACCCGGCGCTGATCGATGTCCTGGTGGCGATGGCGGACCAGGACGATCTGGACCTGGCCACCAACGTGTTTCCACGCAGCTATCCTGTCGGGTCCAGTGTCGAGGTCGTCAGTCGCGACGCCTTGCGACGGGTGGTCGCCGAATCCGACGACCCCGCCGATCGCGAACATGTCACCCGGTACCTGTATCAACATGCGGACTCGTTTCGCATTCGCAACCTGGCAGCCCCCGATGATCGCTTTGTCGGGATTTCGCTGGGGGTCGACGCGCCGGGGGATATCGAAAAGGCGGCGTGGATGATCGGCCGACTGGATGGTCCCGCCGCGGCGGCCACCCTGGACGAACTTGCGGCACTGGCGCGGGCATGGGACGTGCGCGCGGTCGCGGTCGCGGCCGCGGCCGGCAAAGACCGGCAAGCGCAATGATCGACGAATTGCAGTTGGCGTTCGATCACGCCAACAATCGTCGGAAGTACACGTGTTGACCGCGGTGGAAAGCAATTCTGCACATCAGGCCCGAAAGAGGAGTAGTGCGTGAGTTCATATCTTGAACGCCCGGTATTTTTGTGCGGCCACCGCAAGACCGGGACGACGGCGCTGTTGTGCCTGTTCGATCGCCACCCGGAGCTGCTGACCTATCCGGCGGATTCGGGATTCTTCTATCGCGTGTTTCCACCCTGTGAGTCGCTCGGCAAGGATGAATCGATTGAGCGGCTGGTTCGCTATACGATTCAGGAAAGTCTGGGCCCGGACGGGGACGCGGTCGGGCGCCTGGTCGCCGCCGGTGACAAGTCCCCGGAGGAGGGCGAGGCGCTGTTCGACCGCCCGGCCATCGCCGCCGCCTATCGCGCCCACATGGCCGCCGCCGAACATACCCCGGCGAATCATTTGCGAAGCCTGATGCAGGCGTATGGCGAACATTGCGGCCAGGATTCGACGCGCTGGAAGGGATGGATGGAAAAGACGACCTCGACCGAGGTCTATGCCGTCGAGGTCGCGGAGTGGTTCCCCGAGGCGAAATTCATCCATTTGTTGCGCGACCCCCGCGACAATTTCGGATCCCTGAAGAGCGGCTGGTCGGACCGTTATCAGAATTGGGAAAGCACGCAGCGGTCGTTGTTGCAGAGCCTGATCGACCGTGCCGGTCTGGGCATGCGCCTGGCCGAGATCAACCAGCAGGCTCTGGGGCCGGAGCGATATCGCGTGCTCCGGTTCGAGGACCTGGCGGCGGACCCGGCCCAGCATATGGCCAACCTGGCCGACTTCATCGGCATTGCCAATGCCCCGTGTCTGGAGACGCCGACCGTCAACGGCATTCCGTGGCCGGGCAACAATTTCGATGGCCTGCGATTCAAGGGCTTGAGCGCCGCCAACGTCGGCAAGTGGCCGTCGCGCACCGAACCGTGGGAAGTCGCGGTGATCGAGGGCCACATGGGAGGCGCGATGTCGCGCATGGGCTATGACCTGGTGACGACGCCGGCCGAGCGCGCCGCCGCCTGTGCCGCCCATTACAAATGGTTCAATTTTCTGAATACCGATACGCGGGGGACCGCATGAACGACCTGGCATCC
>JAQBXG010000185.1 GCA_027625125.1 Pseudomonadota bacterium | reverse complement strand
CGCGGCCACGGTTGGCGGCGCGACCTCGTTCTCCGGCTCGTTCTGCATCGTGCCAATGATCGCCAGCGCGATGACGCCGACGCCAACGATCAGGAGTGCTACCAGCAGCCCGCGCATGCCGAACCGCCTTCCCGATTCCAAAGGAAACCGCTGCCAGTCAGGGTCATTTCCGGGGATGCTACCCGATTTCGGCGGCGGGCCAAAGCCATCCGCCGGCCACGGGGCGACAACCGCGCCGGGATTGCAGTAGAAGGGGGCAAATCCTCAACCACGTGGTCGTGATGGCCCATCTTCGTTCCGTCTGTGTCTATTGCGGCTCCCGCACCGGCGGCAATCCCGCCCACGCGGCGGCGGCCCGCCGCCTTGGCCACATTCTGGCCGAACGCGGGTTGCGGCTGGTATTCGGCGGCGGCAGCATCGGTTTGATGGGCGTCATTGCCGATGCCGTGCTCGACGCCGGTGGCCAGGCGGTCGGCGTGATCCCCAATCGGCTGCACGACATCGAGGTCGGCCACCGCGGCGTCGGTGATCTGCGCATCGTCGACAGCATGCACGAACGCAAGCAGTTGATGTTCGAGCTTGCCGACGGGTTTGTGTCGCTGCCCGGCGGCATCGGCACGCTGGACGAAACCTTTGAGATCGTCACCTGGCGCCAGCTCGGATACCATGACAAGCCGGTGGTGGTCGTGGACCAGGATGGATACTGGCGGCCATTCACGGCCTTGATCGACGGCATTATTGCCGGCGGTTTCGCCGATTCCGACATTCGACGGCTGTATACTGTCGTGCCGACCGTCGACGATGTCCTGCCGGCCCTGGAGGCCGCCCCGTCGCCCGGCAAGTCGGCCCCGCCGGACATTCTGTAATTGCGTACAAAGGATTTCCGCATGAACCGGATACTGGTTGAAAACCCGGTCGTCGAACTCGACGGCGACGAAATGACCAGCATCATCTGGAAACTGATCCGCGAGCGTCTGATTCTGCCGTACCTCGACATCGAGTTGGAGACCTATGACCTGTCGATCGAATCCCGCGACGCCACCGACGACAAGATCACCGTCGAGGCGGCGGAGGCGATCCAGCGCGTCGGTGTCGGCATCAAGTGCGCGACCATCACCCCCGACGAGGACCGCGTCGCCGAGTTCGGCCTGAAACGCATGTACCGGTCGCCGAACGGCACAATTCGCAACATCCTGGGCGGCACCGTATTCCGCGAGCCCATCGTGTGCCGCAATGTGCCACGGCTGGTGCCGGGCTGGACCCGGCCGATCGTCATCGGCCGCCATGCGTTCGGCGACCAGTACCGCGCCACCGACTTTCGCGTGCCGGGGCCGGGCAAATTGACGATGACCTATACCCCCGCCGACGGCGGCCCGCCGGAGACGCGCGAAATCTTTGACTTTCCCGGCGGCGGCATCGCGATGGGCATGTACAACCTGGACGATTCGATTCGCGGTTTTGCCCGGGCCTGTATGAACTACGCCGCCGATCGCGGATGGCCGCTGTACCTGTCGACGAAGAACACGATCCTCAAGGCCTATGACGGACGCTTCAAGGACCTGTTTCAGGAGGTGTTCGAGGCCGAGTTCGCGGAGGATTTCGCCGCCAAGGGCATCGAATACCAGCACCGGCTGATCGACGACATGGTGGCGCAGGCGCTGAAACTTTCTGGCGGGTTCGTATGGGCCTGCAAGAATTATGACGGCGACGTGCAGTCGGACATCATTGCCCAGGGATTCGGCTCGCTGGGTTTGATGACATCGGTGCTGATGACCCCCGACGGCAAGACGGTCGAGGCAGAGGCGGCGCACGGCACCGTCACCCGCCACTATCGCCAGCACCAGAAGGGCAAACAGACGTCGACGAATCCGATCGCGTCGATCTTTGCGTGGACGCGCGGGTTGCAGCACCGCGCCCGCCTAGACGGCAACGACGCGCTGGCGGCATTCGCGACGACACTCGAGCGGGTGTGCATCGACACCGTCGAGACCGGCCAGATGACAAAGGACCTGGCGCTGTTGATCGGCCCCGACCAGGCGTGGCTGACGACCACCGGGTTTCTGGATGCAGTGGATGCGAACCTGCGCGCGGCGATGAACGGAGCGGACGGATCGGCGGCATAGTCCTGTTGGGATGGGGGTCGCTGCTGTGGGATCACCGGCCCGGTTTCAGCGACCGGCACGGGCCGTGGCGGCGCGGCGGGCCGGTGCTGCCGCTGGAGTTCGTGCGCGTGTCGCGTGCGCGGTCCGACGCACTGACTCTGGTGATCGACGAAACCCACGGCGCGCCGGTCGAGGTCTCGGTGGCGCAATCCCGCCACCGGTCCTGGACGGAAGCGGCCGCGGAGCTCGCGGCCCGTGAAAACACCGTGCCGGACGAGATCGGCGTCGCGACGGCGGACGGCACCGTACGCGGCAAGGGCCGGGAGGCGGTTGCCGAATGGCTCGCCGAACAAGGCTACGACGCGGCGGTGTGGACCGGCCTGCCAAACAATTTCGCCGAAGCCGGCCGCCCGCCGTTTTCCATTCCAGCGGCGCTGGCGCATTTGCGGCAGTTGTCCGCCGCCGGCCAGACCAACGCCGCGGCGTATTTCGCGCGCGCGCCCGAATTCGTGCGGACGCCGTTGCGGGCCGAGGTTGAAACCGAAAACTGGATGCGCGCCGCGATTCCGCGACCGCGGTGATCGCGGCGGCGGTCAGCCCGCCTCGACGGTCTCCGCCAGCGCCCGTTGCACCGCCGCCAGCGCCGCATCGGCCTTTTCGCCGTCCGGTCCGCCGCCCTGGGCCATGTCGGGACGGCCGCCGCCGCCCTTGCCGCCCAGCGCCGCAACGCCGGCGCGAACCAGATCGACGGCATTCAGGCGCCCGGCGAGATCGTCGCTGATGCCGACCACCAGCGACGCCTTGCCGCCGGTTTCGGCGACGACCGCATAGACGCCGGAGCCGGTGCGCTTCAGCTCGTCGACCATCGCCTTCAATTCGCCCGGTTGCGCGCCGGAGGCGTTTCGACCGGTGAACCGGATGCCGCCGATGTCGGTCGCCTCCGGCGCGTCGCCGCCGCCGCCGCCGGTGGCGAGTTTGCGGCGCAGGTCGGCGATTTCGCGTTCGAGTTTGCGCCGTTAGGCCAACAGCCCGGACACCCGCTCGACCAGTTCCGCCGGCGCGGTCTTCAACGCCGCGGCGGCGGCGCGAACACTGGCTTCCTGATCGCGGGCATAGTTTGCGGCGGCGGCGCCGGTCAGTCCCTCGATGCGGCGAACGCCGGCGGCGACCGCGCTTTCCCCGATGATCTTGAAAAACCCGATATCGCCGGTGCGGCGCACGTGGGTGCCGCCGCACAATTCGGTCGAATACGCCGCCCCGTCGCCGTC
>JAQBXG010000184.1 GCA_027625125.1 Pseudomonadota bacterium | reverse complement strand
TTTTTTGGGCCGCGACCCCGTCGATTGCGGTCGCCGCCGAGGCGGAACCGGTCGCCGCAGATCCGCGCAACGCCGAGCTGGGCGACCTGATTGTGCGGCGCGTCCAGGCGGCGTTGCAGACGCTGGGCGACTATCACGGCGCCGTCGACGGAGCGATGGGGCCGGCGACCGAAATGGCCATTCGCACCTATCAGGTTCGCAACGGCCTCGAGCCGGACGGCCGCGCGACCGAGGCGTTGGTCGGCAGAATTGAATTCGCGCAAAAGACGGCGGAGTTGCACGCCCGGCTCGAGGTCGTGCGGGAACAGCAGATCCGGGTCGCCGAAGCGGCGCTGTTCGCCCAGGAGGAGACGCGGCAGTTGTTGTCGCGCCGGCCCGAGGACCAGCGCGCGGACGCCGAGCGGGACATCTCCGCCTGTCTCGGCGCGCCGAGTATCGCCTGTCTGCTGGCGGAGGCGTCGGAAAGCGCCAAGGCGATCTATGACGAGCGCCGCAGGGACTGGGTGCTGAGCGAAATCCTCGCGGTCCTTTCCCGCGCCGGTCTGGTCAATGATGCGTTCGCCGCCGCCGGGCGCATTTCCGATGCCCGCCTGATCGTCAATTCCCTGCGCGACATCGTCGTGATCCGCGCCGGCGAGGGCGACCTTGCCTGGGCCGCCAGCGCCGGCCACCTGGTTCCCGACCCGTTGGCGCGCGGCAAGGCGTTCGCCGCCGTGGCCGCCGGATACGCCCTGGTCGGCGACGAATTGGCGATGGGGGTTTCCGTCAAGGACGTGATTGCGATTTCGGCCGGGCTGTCTGACGCCGCCGCCGCGGAATTGCTGTCCGACCTCGGGACCGCCCTCGGCTCCGTGCAGACCGCCCGGGCCCGCGATATCCTTGCCCTGGCGCGCGAACGGGCCGAGGCGACGACGGGCTTCACCCGCGACGGTGCGCTGGCCGCGGTCGCGACCGGATTCTGCGCCGCCGGTGACCCGCAAACGGCGCTGGCGATATTGCACGGGCTGCACGATCCGGTGGCGCTGCGGACGGTTCGTGTCGCACTGGTGTCCGAGGCCATTCGCCGCGACGACTTCGCCGGGGCGATTGCCTTCGCCGCCGCCATCGACGAGCCACGCTACCGCGCGGTGAACTTTGCGCGCATCGCCACGGCCGCCGCCGACGCCGGCGATCCATCCGCGGCAACGGCGCTGTCCCGCGCGGTCGAAAACGCCTTCGCAACCGATCCAGCAGAGGGCTACGCCCGCGCCAATGCGCTCCGCGCCGCCGCCGCCGCCCAGGCCAGATCCGGCGATGCCGATGCGGCGTTTTTCACCGCTCGGGCAATCACGGACCACCGCATTCGCGCCGAGGCGGCGTGGTTCATCGCCGCGTCGGGCTACGCCGCCGGCTCCGACACCACGATCGAAACGGGGCGCACGATGTTCCTGGCCGCGGCCGAAAGCATCGGCAGCGATATCGATCGCGTGTGGACGCTGTGCAGCGCGGCGATCCTGAGCCACAGTGTCGGCGACAGCGGTTCGGTGCGGCAGATTCTGACCCTGGCGTTGCGCGAGGCCGCCGACACCCGCGAGGTGTGGGGCAGGGCGCGGGCGTTCGCGAAGATCGCCTCGACGCTGGTCCAGTTGTCCACCTGAGCGCTCGGACGTGCGCGGCGCCGCCGTCGCCCGTCCGTTTTGGCGGATTGACCCGTCAATTCAGATTCCGCTCCCGAATCTTGGCGACAATGTCCGGATCCTCGGGCGCATACAGGCGGGCGTTGCGATACTGGCCGTCGGCGCGCCGGTCCTCACCGGTCGCTTCATAGACCAGACCCTTGAAGTAATAGGTGCGGCCCGCCTCGGGCGCGTACTGGATCGAAAGGTTCAAATCCTGCATCGCCGCGTCGTACCGTTGTTGCCGATAGGCGATCACGCCGCGCGCGCGCAGAACCTCGCCGATCTGGGCCTCGCTGAGGCGGCCGGACTTGATCGCCTCGGTGCACCGCTCGGCGGCGGCGTCGAGCGGCTCCGCCATCGCGATGCATTCTTCGATCAACAGCGCGGCGATTCGCGCCGCCGCCTGTTCGACCCCCTGCGCCGTTGCCGGCCCGCCCGCCAGGGCCGAAACCACGACGCTGATGGCTGCGATTCGGCGCATCTGCATCTCCCCCGGGTGCTGCGTGTCCGCCCGGGAACATACCACCATCGGGCCGGTCTCGGCGAACCGCGCCACCTTTCGATCCGGTCGCCGCGTCGGCTAGACTGCAACAGATGCGACGGAACGACAGGCCCGCGATGAGATCGACCGGATTCAACAGCTTCGTGGCCGTGGCGGCTCTGGCTGCCGCGGTGGTGCTGGCTGGCGCGGCCCGGGCCGGGGCGCTGGAAGATGGTCTCGCCGCATACCAGGCGGGCCGTTTCGACGAAGCGGCGGCGGTGTGGATGCCGGTGGCCGCGGCCGGCGACGCCGATGCCCAGACGTACATCGGGTTCCTGTACAGCGAAGGGCAGGGGGTCGCCGAGGACGACACAGAGGCCGTGCGGTGGTTCCTGCTGGCGGCGGCCCAGGGCGACCTCGACGCGGCGATGCGTCTGGGTCTGCATTACAGCCGCGGCGAAGGCGTGCCCGAGGACGACGCCGAAGGGGTGCGATGGTTTCGCTACGCCGCCGAACGCGGCAAGTCGGAGGCGCAGTTGTCGCTGGCCATTCACTACGACTCCGGCGAGGGGGTCACGGCCGACCCATCCCAGGCCTATGCCTGGGCCAAGGTCGCGGCGGCGCAGGGCAACTGGCAGGCGGCGCGGTTTCAGATGGTGCTGGAAGATACCGCCGAAACCGCGGCGATCCTGCGGGGGAACGAACTGGCGCAACGGTACTGGGAGAACCACGTCCTGCCGTTCCTGAATCCGGCGAACTAGCCGCAGCGTCTTGCCCGATCCGGTCCCAGGGCGCATATTCCCGGCCCCGGCCGCCTTCGCGCGCTGCCCGTCACCATTCGATTTCGATTTTCTCGTACAAGGAGCCAGATATGGCCCGTAGGCCCAATTATTCGTTTGAGCGCCGCCAGCGGGAACTCAGCAAGGCCGCGAAAAAGGAAGCAAAGCGCGAAGCGCAGCGTGAGGCGGTCGAGCGCCGCCGGTCCGGCGAGACCGACGAAGGGTCGCCGGCGACCGGGGTGTCGGGCGAAGCCGGGGAAGCCGCCTCCGACCCGGCCGGCGGTGAACCAGACGCCCCGGACAGTCCGGACGACGAAGGTGGTGTCTGAGCCGGGACGCGAAGCCTAGAGCAATTTCTGACCAAATAGAACCATTCTGGCGGTGCGGATTTGGGTCAAGATCAAGGGTTTCGGCGATGAGCATAGCGGTCGCTACGCGCGAGCCGAAACCCGATGATATTGGCGCAAAGCCG
>JAQBXG010000183.1 GCA_027625125.1 Pseudomonadota bacterium | reverse complement strand
CTCGTCCATCAACACGACCGCGCGGTCCTCCATCAGCGTGCGGGCCAACGCCACCCGCTGGCGCATGCCGCCGGATATCGTGGCGGGCCGTTGCGATTCGGTGCCGCCGAGGCCGACATCGGCCAACAGCGCCCGGGCGCGGTCTGTGTCTGCGGTGCCGCCGCGTAGCCGTGCGCCCAGCAGCACGTTGTCCAGCACCGACAGCCACGGCAGCAACAGATCGCGCTGGTCCATCCACGCCACCGGCCGTTCCGCGGCGGGCGTCGGGCCGATGCCGGCGAGACAGCGCAGCAGCGTGGATTTGCCGCTTCCGCTGACGCCCAGGATGGAGGCCCATTCGCCGCCGGCGAACGTCGCGTCGAATCCGCGAAACAGGTCCGCGCCGCCGAATCCAACGGTCAATCCGCGGACGGTGACATCGGGTCCGCGCGGGGCGGGAGGCTGGGTCATCGGGCACTATCCCTACGCCGGTACGAGCCGGATCAGGTGCAAGGGATCGCCCATGCCGGGCCTCTCAGCCGCGCGTGGCGGCTCCCCCTAGTGGAGCGCCAACCGTAGCACGGACCATGGCCCGAAGTCCCCGCTGCCATCCGCCCGTTGCCGGTCGCAAAAAAGTCCGCACGTTGCCGGCCACAAAAAAGTCCGCCCGTTGCCGGGCGAGCGGGTTTTCGCTACACAGCCGGGATGCAGACTTGGCTGACGCGGTTCGCGGCCCCGTGGCTGGCGGCGCTGATTCTGGCGGCGTGCGGCCAATCCGCCCCGGCCCAGGACGCCGACGGACTGGCGCGGGAGCCGCTGGTGATCGAAACCGCGGCCGGCGCCACGTACGCGTTTCGGGTCGAAATCGCCGCGACGCCCGAGGAACGGTCGCAGGGCCTGATGTTCCGCACGGCGATGGCCGCGGACGCGGGCATGCTGTTTCAGTACCCGGCGCCGCAATACATCACGATGTGGATGGCGAACACGATCCTGCCGCTGGACATGCTGTTCATCGCCGCCGACGGCCGCATCGTCAACATCGCCGAACGCACGGTGCCGCAATCGCGGGAAACAATCCCGTCGGCCGCCCCGGCGCTCGGCGTACTGGAACTGAACGGCGGCAGCGCTGCGCGGCTCGGCATCGCGCCCGGCGATCTGGTGCGGCACGCCTTCTTCGGCACCGCCGAGTAGCCCGCCGGTTCGCCACCGATGGCATCGCCGGCAACAACCGCCCTCGGGATCACCGTCGCGGCGATGCTGCTTGTGCTTCCGGCACGGGCGCAGACGCCGTCCGATAACATCAGCTTCTTTGTCACCAGCGTCGGCATCGGCAATGGCGGCGACCTGGGCGGGTTGGCGGGCGCGGATGCCCACTGTGCGTTCCTTGCCGCCGCCGCCGGTGTGGCGGGCAAGACCTGGCGCGCCTACCTCAGCCGCCAGCCCCTCGGGCCGCAGCCGGAAATCAATGCCCGCGACCGCATCGGTCCGGGGCCGTGGTTCAACGCCGCCGGCGTCCTGATCGCCGCAGACGTGGCGGCGTTGCACGGTGCCGGCAACAACATCTCGAAGGCGACGGCGCTGACCGAACAGGGCGAGATCGTCAACGGCCTCGGTGACGAGCCGAACCGCCACGACATCCTGACTGGCACCACGGCCGATGGCATGTCCTATGACGAGGACTACGACCGCACCTGCGGCAACTGGACCTCGAACGGGCCGGGCGAGGTGATGGTCGGCCACCACGATCTGCGCGGCGTGCGATGGTCGGGGCCGTCAACATGGAACAACGCCCATCTGGCCGGGTGCAGCCAGGGCAACTTTGCGCGCACCGGCGGCGCCGGCCTGTTCTACTGCTTCGCGCTGCCGCCCGGTTAGGGGTGCGAGCCGGTGGCGACGAACGTGATCAGCGCCCGCTCCAGCACCGTGCGGTCCTCGAATCCGCGCAACAGCACCATTCGCACCGCGCGATTGAGGTTCTTGCGGTCGATTTCGTCCGACCGCCGCCGTCCTTCCAGCAGCGCGCCCAGCAGGCCGCCGACGATGACCGTCGAGATTTCCCGCGGCGGCAAATCGGTGCGAAAGGTGCCGCGCAGCCATCCGAACTGGATGATGCCGTCGACGGTGCGATGCAGGTGGCCGAAGATGCGCTCGACGCGGTCCTGCACGCCGCCGGGCACATGGCCGTATTCGGCCCCGGCCAGGGCCAGAAACGCGAGCCGGTTCAGGTCCGACGGCGTTGCCTCGGTGATGCCGTCGACAAACGCGGTCAGCTTCGCTTCGGCGTTTTGCGCCGCGGCGGAAACGGCGACGATGATCCGTTCGATCGTCGTCGCCTCGATATCGGCCAGTATCTTCCGCACCAGTTCGTCGTGATCCCCGGCGACGCCGTGTCCGGCGGCAGTATTCAGACCGGACTCGCGCACCGCCACTTCGTGGGACGTGGCGCGGATGCCATGCTTCAGCATCAACGAGATGGCGCTGGACAGCAGGCGATCGGCATCCGGCGACTCGGATCGGCGTTTCGGGCGGGGAATCATGCGGAATGACCTGTACCTGCGCGTCGCGACCACGGCCCGGGGCGACGCGCGGCCGGTCGCGCCGCCACCCTAGCATGCCCGCGGCGGCGTTGGGCTGTGGACTTGGCCGGGTCGTCGGGCGGTGGTACGACTTGGCCCGGGACCGGGGAGTAGCTCAGCCTGGTAGAGCACCGGCTTTGGGAGCCGGGGGCCGCTGGTTCGAATCCAGTCTCCCCGACCAGACGCCCCGCGTGGACGGACCCGCGTGGCCGACCTGCATCGAACGGAGCAATCGGAATGGCGGATGCACGAATCTTTCAACCGGCGCGCAGCGCCACCCAGTCGGGCCGCGCCCGCACCCGGCGCTGGGTGCTTGCGTTCGAGCCGGCCTCGGCCCGGCAGATCGAGCCGTTGATGGGCTGGACCGCGTCGGCGGACATGGACCAGGAAGTGCAACTGACGTTCGACGACAAGGATGCGGCGATCGCGTTCGCGCGCAAGCATGGCCTGCGCTACGACCTCGAAGAACCGCACGTCCGGCGCGTGCGGCCCAAGGCCTACGCCGACAACTTTCGCAATGACCGCGTGACGGCGCGCGCCGCCGGCCCGGCGCTGCCGCCCGCCGCGCGAAGATAGCCGGGGGGGCGCCCGCCGCCCCCGAACCCGACGATGGTCACCGCGTATGCGCCCGTAGCTCAGTGGATCAGAGCAGCGGACTTCTAATCCGCAGGTCGGAGGTTCGAGTCCTCCCGGGCGCGCCATAATTTCAACAGGTTACTGCATTGTAACTGAGATCAGGTGTGGTTTTGGGTACCACATGGGGTACCACGCGACGCAGCTAGCTATACGACGCGCTTTGCCGTCAAGCTCGCCCAGACGCTGCAAGTACCGGCTGCGATACAACTCGCCGACGGGCGGCCCGTGTTCGTACTAGCCAAAGCGCCGTCCGAAGGCCCGGCTCACAAACTGTCGTTTCGCCGAGTGGCTCTAGGGTCCGGACTCAATTGAGCCACCATACGAGGGTTGCAGCCAGCATGATCG
>JAQBXG010000182.1 GCA_027625125.1 Pseudomonadota bacterium | reverse complement strand
CGACGACGACCGGCTGGATGCCGTCGGCGACGAGCATCGCCGCTAGTTCGCCGAAGTTCCGCGACGGCCAACGCTTGTCGGCGCGATGGACCGATCCGCCCGGCGCCAGCACCGCATAGGGCTGGGACAATGCAAACCGGGTGATGTCCGCGGTCGCCCAACCGAGATCGGTCGACGGCACGTGGAGAATACCGGCGATGCGGAGTTGTTCGGCTTGCCGTTCGACCGTGTGCATGCGAACGCGATCGGGGTTGTCATGGCGATGGGACGCGCCGCGCGCGATGCCCGACCACTCCGGACGCGGCCGGGGAAACAACCGGAAGTACAGGCTGGACCGGTCCGAGGTTTGCAGATCATAGACGCGATCGAATCCGCCGCCGCGCAGCCACCGGATCAACCGCAGCCAACCCCCGGGTTGAAAGAAGCGCGGTCGGGAATCGACCCGGATTTCGTCGAACATGCCGCTGGCGGCGGCGAAATCGGCGAACGGCGCGGTGGTCAGCAGCACGACGCGGTCGGCGAGGTGGTGGGCGCGAATCGCCATCATCGGCCCCTGCGCCAGCGCGAAATCGCCGAGGGCGCCGTGCTTGATGACCAGGATGTTTCGGCGCAACGGAATCGGCGCGCTCATGCGCGTTGCACCGACCGCGCGAGAAGTTCCTGGTACACGCGCAGAGTCGATTCGCCCATCGTGACCAGGTCGAAGTTTTGCACCACGTGGCGGCGCGCCCGGGCCGCCAGCAGCTGGCGTTTCCATTCGTCGATGGCGACCGCCTCGTCGATGGCCGCCGCCATCGCGAACGGGTCGCCGGGCTTTACCAGCCATCCGGTCTCCCCCGCGACGACGATTTCGCGCGAGCCGCCGTGGGCGGTGGCGACGACCGGGCGGCCCATCGCCTGGGCCTCGGCGGCGACACGGCCGAACGCCTCCGGCTCGGTCGCGGCCGAGACGACGACATCGGCCAGCATGTATGCCGCCGGCATATCGCTTTCGTGGTCGACGAACCGCACGCGCGATGCCAGCCCGAGCGCCCGCGCCTGGCGTTCCAGTTGCCCGCGATAGGCTTCGTGCCCGGCGCTGCGGCCGACGAACAGACACAGGTTGTCGGTGTTGGTCATGCGCGCCATCGCCTCGATCAGCACCGCATGGCCCTTCCAGCGCGCGAACCGCGCCGGCATCATGATGACCGGCACGCCGTCGGGCAGCCGCCATTTCTTCGCCAGCTGGATGATCCGCGAGCCGTTGACCGCATTTGGATCGAATGCCTCGAGATCGACGCCGCGGGAGATCACCACCAGCTTCGAATCGTCGAAATCGCGGTATGTGGCGCGAATGTGCCCGGCGATGAACTGCGAAATAGCGATGACACGATCGCCTTTCAGCATCGAGGAATTGTAACGCCGTTTCAACGCACCGCCAGCGCCGTAGGTGCCGTGAAAGGTCGTCACGAGCGGAATGTTCGTGATCCGCGCGGCGCGGGCGGCGCTCCATGCCGGGGCGCGGCTGCGGACGTGAACCAGGTCGACGTCGCGGTCGCGGATCAGGTTGACCAGCGCGTTGCCGTTGTGGCGGAACGACAGCGGGTTGCGGGTATCGAGCGGCATCGTGATGTGAACGCCGCCGGTGCGCACGATATCGCGCACCATCGGGCCGCCGCCGGACGCCACCAGCGAAACCCAGCCGTGGGCGGCTATGGCCGCGGAAATGTCCACCGTGCCCCGCTCGACGCCGCCGGCATGCAGCGCCGGCAGCACCTGGAGAATGACCGGCGGACGGTGTTCTCCGGCGGAGGCGATGATGCTAGGCTCTGGTTCGGCACCCAAAGTGGAACGTCTCGATGTCATCCGGGCGAACCCGGACCCTGCACCGCCAAGGAGGCAAAGCTATCGCCTACCACGTCATCCCCGGAAAATCACCGGGGGTGTTGTTTTGTTCCGGGTACCGTTCGGACATGAACGGCACCAAGGTGCTGGCGATCGAATCCTGGTGCCGGGCTAGAAACCGCGCGTTTGTCCGGTTTGACTACGCCGGTCACGGGGAATCCGAAGGCGAGTTCGAGCGCCTGACGCTTTCCGACTGGATCGGCGATGCGACCGCGATACTGGACACCGTGGCCGAGGGACCGCAGGTGATCGTCGGGTCCAGCATGGGCGCGTGGGTGATGGTGCGCCTGGCGCTGGATCGACCGGATCGTGTCGCCGGGTTGGTGGGCATCGCCGCCGCGCCTGACTTTACCGAGGACATGATGTGGAACGTCGCCGACCCACAGGCGCAAGCGGTTTTTCTCGAACACAAGGTCTGGCGGCAGCCAAGCCCCGACGGCGAGCACGAGACCGTCATCACGCTGGATTTGATCGAGGACGGGCGCAAGCATCTGGTGCTGCGCGCGCCGATCCCGGTGACGGTGCCGGTGCGGTTGATCCACGGCGCCGACGACCGCTCGGCGCCATGGACGGCGTCGCAACAGTTGATGGAGCGGCTGGAGAGCGAAGACGCAACCTTGACGTTGTTGAAGGGCGGCCACCACCGGCTGTCCCGGCCCGGCGATATCGCGGTGTTGTTGCAGACGCTGGAAGCGCTGCTGGATCAACTGGACGCGCCCGAGGATTCCTCGGCCAGGATCGACGCCAGGCCGGCGCGGTAGTCCGGGTAGCGCAGCACGACGCCGAGTTCCGATTTGATGCGGTCGTTCCGCACCCGTTTGTTGTCGGCGTAGAACGACCGCGCCAGGTCCGAAAGCTCCGCATCGGCGAACGGCACCAGCGGCGGCGGCGCAATGCCGAGCAATGCCGCGGCGTGGGCAGTGACCTCGGCCGGGGACGCCGGCTCGTCGTCGCAGACGTTGTAGACGGCGCCGGGCCGGGGCCGGGCCATCGACGCCGCCAGCACCGCCACCAGGTCGTCGACATGGATGCGCGAAAAGACCTGGCCCGGTTTGTCGATGCGGTGGGCTGCGCCCGTGCGAAGCTGGTCGAGGGGACTGCGCCCCGGCCCGTAGATGCCGGCGGCGCGAAAGATGTGGACCGGCAGGCCTTCGGACGCCCGCGCGAACCACGTGCCTTCGGCCTGGACGCGGCGGCGGCCGCGCACGCCGGTCGGCGCAAGGTCGGAGGTTTCGTCAACCCAGCTGCCGCCGCGGTCGCCGTAGACACCGGTGGTCGACACGACCCCGGCCCAGCGCAATCCTGCGAGGCCGGTAAAATGCCCGGCGTGGGCGTCGAGGACCGGATCGCCCCATTCGTCCGGGGGCACGGTGGACAGCAGATGCGTGGTCCCGGCGAGGGCCGCGTCGGCATCGGCCAGCGGGGCGTCGCGTGTGAACACGTGGGCGTCGATCCCGGCCGCGCGCAGGCGGCGGCGTTTTTCGTCGCCGCGGCAGGTGCCCGCCACCTGCCAGCCTTCGGCCAGACAACGCGCCGCCAGCGCCAGCCCGGTGTAGCCGAGACCGAACACGAACAGCCGCCGGGGGGCTAGTGGTGCGAATCCAGCGCTTCGCACCACTAGCCCGTTTGTTGATGGATCAAATTATCCAAACACTTG
>JAQBXG010000181.1 GCA_027625125.1 Pseudomonadota bacterium | reverse complement strand
GAGGCGTACGACGCGCTCCGCCGCCGCAACGAAGAAATTGAAAACAGATTCGCCGATCTGGTGCGGGCCGATTCGCCGTCGCGGCGGGTCGGCGCGGCGCCGGCGGCGGGATTCGCGAAGGTGCGCCACCGGGTGCCGATGCTGAGCCTGCAAAACGCCTTCGCCGACGAAGAGGTGACGGAGTTCGACGCCCGCATCCGCAAGTTTCTCGGCCTGGGGCAGGATGACGCACTTGCCATCGTCGCCGAGCCGAAGATCGACGGCCTGTCGGCGTCGCTGCGCTACGAACGCGGCAAGTTCGTGCAGGGCGCGACGCGCGGCGACGGCGTCACCGGCGAGGACGTGACCGAAAACCTGCGCGGCATCGCAGGCGTGCCGATGCGCCTTGCCGATGCGCCGGACGACCTGGAAGTCCGCGGCGAGGTGTACATGACCGCGCCGGCCTTCGCGGCCCTCAATCGCGCCCAGACGGAGGCCGGCAAGGCCGCCTATGCCAACCGCCGCAACGCCGCCGCCGGCAGCCTGCGCCAGATCGACGCGGCGGTGACCGCCGCGCGCGGCCTGTCGTTTGTCGCTTATGGTGTCGGCGACCCGGCGGCGCTCGGCGTCGAGACCCACTGGCAGGTGTTGACGCGCTTGCGCGACTGGGGCTTTCCCGGCAACCTGGACACCCGCCGCTGCGAGTCCGTCGGCGACGCGCTGGCCGCCTATCGCGACATCGAATCCCGCCGCGCGAACCTGGATCGGGAAATCGACGGCGTCGTCTACAAAGTCGACCGGCTCGATTTCCAGCGGCGCCTGGGCATGGTCAGCCGCGCCCCGCGCTGGGCGCTGGCCCACAAGTTCGCCGCCGAACGGGCGGAGACGACGGTGTTGGGCATCGATGTGCAGGTCGGCCGCACCGGCGCGATCACCCCAGTGGCGCGGTTGCAGCCGGTGCAGGTGGGCGGCGTCGTCGTGTCGAACGCGACGTTGCACAACGAGGATGAAATCGTTCGCAAGGACGTGCGGGTCGGCGACACGGTCGTGGTGCAGCGTGCCGGCGACGTAATTCCCCAGGTCGTCGAGGTCGTCAAGGAGCGGCGCAAGGGCCGCCCGCGCAAGTTCCGGTTCCCCGACAATTGCCCGGCGTGCGGCAGCAACGTGGTGCGGGAGGAGGGCGAGGCGGTGCGCCGCTGCACCGGCGGCTTGATCTGTCCGGCGCAGCGGGTCGAGCGCCTGCGCCATTTCGTTTCCCGCGACGGATTCGATATCGAGGGTCTCGGCGATAAACAGATCGCCCGGTACTGGGCCGACGAGGTGATCCGCGAGCCGGCCGATATCTTTTCGCTGGCGCGGCGCAACGAGACCCTGGACCCGCCGCTTGCGGAGCGCAAAGGCTGGGGCGCGCAAAGGGTTGCCAAGCTGTTCCGCGCCATCGACGACCGCCGCGAAATCGATCTGGAGCGGTTTCTGTATGCGCTGGGCATCCGTCACATCGGCCAGACCACCGCACGGCTGCTGGCGAAGAGCTATGGGTCGCTGTCGGCATTGCGCGAAGCGGTCGTGGCGGCCCGCGACCGCGACTCCGAGGCGTGGGCGACACTGGAATCGATCGACGGCATCGGCCCGAAGCTCGCCGAGGCGGTCGTCGCGTTCTTTGCCGAGCCGCACAACCAACATGCCGTCGACGATCTCGCGGTCGAGGTCACGGTGCGCGACTTCGTGGCCCCCACCGGGGATTCGCCGCTGGCCGGAAAGACCGTCGTTTTCACCGGCGCGCTGGAATCGATGTCCCGTGACGAGGCCAAGGAACTGGCGCTCCGGTTGGGTGCGAAAGTCGCGGGGTCGGTTTCCGCCCGCACCGATCTGGTCGTCGCCGGGCCGGGGTCCGGCTCGAAGGGCAAGAAGGCGCAGGAACTCGGGATCGAGACGATCGACGAAGCGGCGTGGCTCGCGCTGATCGGGCGGTAGTCAGCCGAGCGGCGCGGTCGCGGCGTCCAGCCAGTCGCGGGTGTCGTCGTCGACCAGCGGCGATACCGCGGCGCAGACCCGGGCGTGATAGCGGTCGAGCCACGCGGTCTCGCGGTCCGTCATCCTCTCGGGCGCGATCAGGGCGCGGTCGATCGGCGCCAGCGTCAGCGTCTCCAGCTCCAGCACCGGGCGCTCGCCGCCCTCGGGTTCGGGGGCGGCGGTGACCGCGACCAGATTCTCGATGCGGATGCCATAGCTGCCGGTGCGGTAGTACCCCGGTTCGTTCGACACGATCATGCCGGGGACCAGCGCAATCGCGGCGGCGCGGGCGGAGATGCCGTGCGGCCCTTCGTGGACCCCCAGATACGCGCCGACGCCGTGGCCGGTGCCGTGGTCGAAATCCAGTCCCGCCTCCCACAGCGGCGCCCGCGCCAGCGTATCGAGCTGCGGCCCGGTCGTGCCCTCGGGAAACCGCGCCGTCGCCAGCGCGATGTGGCCGCGCAGCACCCGCGTAAAGCGGTCGCGCATTTCCGCCATCGGCGCGCCGATGGCGACGGTACGGGTGACATCGGTCGTGCCGTCCAGATACTGGCCGCCGGAATCGACCAGATACAGTTCGCCGGGGTTGAGCTGCCGGTTGGTTTCGGCGGTGGCGCGATAGTGGACGATCGCGCCGTTGGGGCCGGCGCCGGAGATGGTGTCGAACGACAGGCCGCGAAAGTTCTCGCCCTCGGCGCGAAACGCCGCCAGCTGTTTTTGCGCGCCCAGCTCATCGACGCCGCCGCCCCCGCCTTCACGCGCCAGCCACGCGAGAAAGCGGCAGAGCGCCGCGCCGTCACGCACATGGGCGGCGCGGACTCCGCCAAGCTCGATGTCGTTCTTGATCGCCTTCGGCAACTGGCACGGGTCCGCGCCGGGTTTCAGGTCGGCCCCCGCCGCCCGCAGGCGGTCGGTGATCCACGCCGCGGTCGCCGCCGGGTCGGCGATGACGGCGCGGTTGGCCAGCGCATCCAGCGCCGGGCCGAACTCGGACCTCGGGCGAACGCGGACGCCGTTGCCCAGATGGGCGCGGACCTCGGGCCCGAGTTTGCGTTCGTCGACAAACCAGTCCACCGCGCCGTCGGCGGCCAGAATCGCGAACGACAACGCCAGCGGCGTGTTCGGCACGTCCGCGCCGCGCACGTTCAACAGCCAGGCAATCGAGTCTGGCGCGGTCAGCACCGCCGCGTCGGCTTCGGCGGCTGCGATCGCCGCCCCGACCTCGGCGCGTTTGTCGCCGTGGGCCTTGCCGGCGAACCGGATCGCGTGGGGCACGACCGCGCTCAATGGTGGCGGCGGCCGGCCGGTCCAGACCGCGTCGATCGGATTGGACTCCACCGACACCAGTTCACCGCCCGCTTTCGCGCACGCCGTTTCGTAGGCCTTTCGCCGTTCGGCCGTCACGTGCCATGGATCGATGCCGAGTCGGCCGCCACGCGGCAGGTTCTTTGCGATCCAGTCCGCAATCGGCTGCTTTGGCACGTGGCGGATCTCGAACAGCGCGCCGTCGACCTGGTCGCGGATCTGCAATGTATAGCGCCCGTCCCCCGCCAGCGCGGC
>JAQBXG010000180.1 GCA_027625125.1 Pseudomonadota bacterium | reverse complement strand
GAGTTTTACTCCGGCGCAACCGGATTACCCGGCCGCTTCAGTGAGGGAGTTTTGCTCCGGCGCTTACACGACGACGGCCGGATTCAAGTCCTACAAGCCGATGTTCGAAGAGTACCTGATCAAGGCCGGGCAAGGGAATGAAGACCTGTCGTTCGTGCAGGACTTCGCATCCTCCTCGATTTCAACGAAGGCCCGATGCAGGAGACCGGCAACCCGATGGATCTCGCGATCCACGGCGACGGCTTCTTCAAGGTTGAGGATCCGAACACCGGCAATATCTTTTACACCCGCAACGGTCGCTTCAAGATGGACCCCGACGGCCAGCTTGCGACCTCGCGCGGGGATCTGGTGCTGGGCGCCGACGGCCAGCCGATCGTCGTCGACCCGGCCCTGGGCGCTTTGGTCGTCAACGACGACCGGACCCTTTCGGTCGGTGACCAACCGCCGGTCGCGCTGGGCCTTGTCGGCTTTGGAAACCCCCAGCAGCTTCGCTACGCGGGCGGCGGCTACTTCACCACCAACATTGCGGAGCAGGACGTGGCCGACGGTACCCAGCTGGTGCAGGGCATGCTGGAGCAGTCCAACGTCAACCCGGTGATCGAACTCACGGCGATGATTGAAACCAGCCGCGCCTATCAGGCATCGCAGAAAATGATCGATTTCGATCACGACCTGCAGCGGAAAATGGCCGAGCGCTTGCCGGCATTGCGCGCCTAGGCCGAGGAGAGGGAAACATGAGGTCACTCAGTATCGCCGCGACCGGAATGCTTGCACAGCAGACCAATGTCGAGGTCATTTCGAACAACATCGCCAACATGAACACGACCGGCCACAAGCGCCAGCGGGCGGAGTTTCAGGATCTGCTGTACCAGGACTTGCGGCGGGTCGGCGCCACGTCGTCCGACGCCGGAACGATCGTGCCGACCGGCATCCAGATCGGCGTCGGCGTCAAGGTCCAGGGGGTCTATTCGATCCACACCCAGGGCAACATGCTGGTGACGGAAAACCCGTTCGACCTCGCGATCGAGGGCAAGGGCTATTTCCGCGTCGCATTGCCCGACGGCCAGGACGCCTATACCCGCGCCGGCGCATTCCAGCGCAGCCCGACCGGGCAACTGGTGACGCCCGACGGCTATACCGTGCAGCCCGGAATCACCATTCCGACCGAGGCGGTGGACGTGATCGTCAACCCGACCGGAGAGATTCTGGCGAAACTGTCCGGCCAGACGGAAATCACCACTGTCGGCCAGCTCGAACTGGCGGTCTTCGCCAACGAGGCGGGACTGGAGTCCATCGGCGACAACCTGATGCTCGAGACTCCGGCGTCCGGCACCGCCAATGTCAGCACCCCCGGGCAGACGGGATTCGGAACCCTGCGCCAGGGCTATCTGGAAACCTCCAATGTCAACCCGGTGTCCGAAATCACCACGCTGATCACCGCCCAGCGCGCCTATGAAATGAACTCAAAGGTCATCACCGCATCCGACGAAATGATGCGGACGGTGACGACGCTGCGATAGGAGGCTTGCCATGACCGCAACCTACAGCATCCGCCTACTGTTCCTCGCCGCGCTGCTGATGGCCGCCGCTGTCGCGGTCGCCGGCGCTGCGCGGGCGGCGGTCAACGATGTCGTCATTGTCGACGATGCCTGGATCACCCTTGGCGACCTGACCGGCGTCACCGGCGATGCCGCCGGATACCGCGTCGCCCGCGCCCCCGCCCCCGGTGAGCGCGGCGTCATACCGGTTTCGGACATTCTCGCGGCAGCCGCCCGAAACGATGTGCGCTGGGATCCCCAGGGCCTTCGCAGCGTGACGGTCATTCGCTCCAGCACGATGATCCCGATGGCGACGGTGCAAACCGCGCTGTCTGCGGCATTGTCGCAGGCATCCGGCGGCTTGCGCCTCCGGCCCGAAATCAACAACTCGAACTTCGTCCTGCACGTACCGGTTGACGCTTCGCCGACCGTCGAGGTCGAACAGCTTCTGTATGACGCGGGTCGCGGTACGTTCACGGCGATGCTGCAAACGCCCGCAGATGGCGGACAAACGCGGCGGACCGAGGTTCGCGGCCGCGCTCTCGAAGTCGTCGCCACCCCGGTGCTGGTCAATCCGGTGGCCCGTGGCGCCGTCATCACCGCCGCCGACCTGGGGTGGGCCGAGTTCCGCGCCGACCGCCTGCGCGCCGATGTCGCGGTGGACCCCGCGCAATTGATCGGCATGTCGCCGCGCCGGCCCGTGCGAACCGGCGAGGCGATCCCCCTTACCGACGTGCAGGCGCCGGTGTTGGTGCCGCGTAACGCCAGCGTTGTGATGATCGTCGAGATTCCCGGCATGCAACTGACCGCCGCGGGCCGGGCGCTGAATGCCGGGGCGCTGGGAGACACGATCGAAGTCATCAATTCCCATACCCACGCCACCCTGTTCGGCATTGTCGAAGCCCCCGGCGTCGTGCGCGTGCCGATGCTTCGCAACGCCCTTGCGGCGGCCAACGTCCGCTAGCCCCAACCCCGATTGGAACCGGTATTCCCATGACCCGTCACATTCCCCGCCCCGTTCTGCGCCTGATCGCGATCGCCGCATTGCCGTTGCTCGGCGCTTGCGCCAGCATGGCCGACCGGCTCGCCAACGTCGGCGAAGCGCCGCCGCTGGCCAGCATCGACAACCCGCTCGAAGACCCGCGCTACCGCCAGGTCTCAACGCCGTTGCCGGCGCCGGAGGTGCTGCCGCGCATGGCAAACTCGCTGTGGCGTCCGGGGTCCAAGGCGTTCTTTGGCGACCAGCGCGCCACCAAGGTCGGCGACATTCTGACCGTCAACGTCCAGGTGGCCGACAATGCCGCCGTCAACAACACGACGACGCGCAGCCGCGCGGCGACCGAGGACGCCGACATCACCAACCTGTTCGGCCTGGAAAACCAGCTCGGCAAGGTGTTCGACGAGGGCATCACCCCTGCCTCGACCCTGAGCCTCGGCGCCAACGCCACCAACGAAGGCAAGGGCGCAGTGGCGCGGGCGGAGACGATCAATCTGACGGTCTCGGCGATCATCATCCAGGTGCTGCCGAACGGCAATCTGGTGATCCAGGGGCGGCAGGAGGTTCGCGTGAACTTCGAGGTCCGCGAACTGACGGTCGCCGGCATCGTCCGGCCCGAGGACATCACCGCGACCAACACCGTCGCCCACACCCAGATCGCCGAGGCCCGCATCTCCTATGGCGGCCGCGGCCAGCTGACCGACGTGCAGCAGCCTCGGTATGGACAGCAGATCCTCGACGTAATCGCCCCCTTCTAGCGGTTCCCAAGGGGGCAATCGGGAAGGGTCGGCCTCTGACGGGCCGGCCCTTCCGCCCGTCTGCGGCTGCGCGCCGCACCTCGTCCCGACCCGCGGCGCACGCGCGCTGCTTCCCCAGTTGGCCCGCGGCGGCTGCGCGCCGCTATTCGTCTCGAAACGTCCTTTCGCGCCGTTCGTGCAGTTCCTGGGCCTCGATGCTGAGCGTGGCGATCGGCCTCGCCTCCAGCCGCATCAATCCGATCGGGTCGCCGGTCTCTTCACAATACCCGTAGGTGCCGTCGTCGATGCG
>JAQBXG010000179.1 GCA_027625125.1 Pseudomonadota bacterium | reverse complement strand
ACCGGCACGCCCTCCAGCGGCCCCGCCTCGCCGGCGGCGAGGCGGCGGTCGGCGGCGGCGGCCATCGCGCGGGTCTTCTCGCCGGTGCCGGTGATGAAGGCGTTCAACCCCCCGGCCGCGTCCACCGCCGCCAGACACGCCTCGGCGATTTCGGCGGCGGAAAACGCCTTCGCGCGCAGGCCGTCGCGAACCTCGACCAGCCCGAGTTCGGCCAGGTCGGCCATCTACTCGACCACCTTCGGCACGACAAAGAACGCCCCGGCCGTTTCCGGCGCGTTCGCCAGCACCTCGTCCTGGCGGCCGCCGTCGGTGACGACGTCGTCGCGGCGGCGCAGCGGCGTCTCGACAACGCTGGTCATCGGCGCCGCGCCCGCCGTATCGACCTCGTTCAACTGTTCGATCCAGCCGAGAATGGCCGAAAGTTCCCGTGCCAGCCCTTCCTCGGCGGATTCCGGCACGCGCAGGCGGGCGAGCCGCGCGATCCGAGCCACGGTGGCCTTGTCGAGCGCCATATGCGACAGTCCCGGTGAGTTCCGGAAACCTCTGAAATCGTTGGGCTTTCCGGCCAAGCCGGCGAGAAGGTACCAGCCGCCATGAACACCCGCAAGCCCGCCGACCTGGCCGCGCTGCTCCAGCCCGACCATCGCCTGCTCGGCATCGATCCCGGCGAAAAGTCGCTCGGCCTCGCGCTGTCCGACGGGTCGCGGACCATCGCGACGCCGCTCCGGGTCTTGCCGCGCACGACGTTCGCCGCCGTCGCCGCCGAACTCGCGGCGTTGGCGCGCGCCGAGAACCTCGGCGGCATCGTCGTCGGCCTGCCGCTGAACATGGACGGCAGCGCGGGCCCGTCGGCCCAGTCGGCCCGGGCGCTGGCGGCCAATCTCGAACGCGAGCTCGGCCTGCCGACGCTGCTGTGGGACGAACGCCTGTCGACCGCCGCCGTCACCCGGACGCTGCTCGATGCCAATGCGTCGCGCAAGCGCAGGGCCGGGGCCGTCGACAAACTGGCCGCCGCCTACATCCTCCAGGGCCTGCTCGACCGCCTCCGCGCCGAAGCTTGAGACCCGGGCGGCGCGCGCCTATAGTCCGGCTTTAATGGTCCCGCCCGCGCCCTCTCCCGCCGCAGCGCCGCTGTTGCGGTATCCGCACCGGCATTTGCTGGGCATCGAGGGCCTGTCCCCGGCCGAGATCACCTGGCTCCTCGACCTGGCCGAAAGCCACGTCGACCAGAACCGCCGCCCCGACAAGAAGCTCGCCACCCTGCGCGGCCGCACGGTGATGAACCTGTTCTTCGAAAGCTCGACCCGCACCCGCACGTCGTTCGAACTGGCGGGCAAGCTGCTCGGCGCCGACGTCATCAACATGCAGGTCGAAGGCTCGTCGATCAAAAAGGGCGAAACCCTGATCGACACGGCGATGACCCTGAATGCGATGCGGCCCGACATGCTGGTCGTGCGCCATGATTCGTCCGGGGCCATCGCCCTGCTGGCGCAAAAGGTCGACTGCTCGGTGCTGAACGCCGGCGACGGCAGCCACGAACACCCGACCCAGGCGTTGCTCGACGCGCTGACCATCCGCCGCCGCAAGGGCCGCCTCGCCGGCCTGACCGTGGCGATTTGCGGCGACATCCTCCACAGCCGGGTCGCGCGCTCGAACATCCAGCTGTTGAACACGATGGGGGCGATGGTGCGCGTGGTCGCGCCGCCGACGCTGCTGCCGCGCGAGGTCGAACGCCTCGGCGTCGAAGTCCACCACGACATGCACGCCGGTCTCGAAGGCTGCGACATCGTGATGATGCTGCGGCTCCAGGCCGAGCGCATGCAAGGTGCGTTCGTGCCCAGTTTGCGCGAATATTTCCGCTTTTGGGGCCTCGACGCCGAAAAGCTGGCGGCGGCCAAGCCAGACGCGCTGGTGCTGCACCCGGGTCCGATGAATCGCGGCGTCGAAATCGACACCGATGTCGCCGACGACATCGACCGCAGCGCCATCACCGAACAGGTCGAAATGGGCGTCGCCGTCCGCATGGCCTGCCTCGAGGCCCTGACCCAACCGTACCCGTGACCGCCGTCACCGCCTACACCAACGCCCGCCTGCTCGATCCGGCCAGCGGCCTCGACGCGCGCGGCGCGCTGGTGGTCGAAGACCGCTTCATCGCCGCCGCCGGCCCCGAGGTGCAGATTCCAGAAGGCGCCACCGTCATCGACTGCCACGGCGCCTGCCTCGCCCCCGGCCTGATCGACATGCGCGCGTTCCTCGGCGAGCCGGGATACGAGCACAAGGAGACTCTGGCCACCGGCGGGGCCGCCGCCGCCGCCGGCGGTATCACGACCGTCATCGCCCAGCCCCAGACCGATCCGATCGTCGACGAGCCGGCGGTGGTCGGCTACATCGCCCGCAGCGCGCGCGCGACCAGTCCGGTGCGGGTGCATACGATGGCGGCGATCACGACCGGCCTGCGCGGGTCCGAAATGACCGAGATGGGCCTGCTGGCCGAGGCCGGCGCGGTCGCGTTCACCGACGGCGTCCAGGCGGTCGCCGACGCGCAGATCATGCGCCGGGCGCTGTCCTACGCCTCGCACTGGGACCTGCTGATTGTCCAGCACGCCGAGGAACCGGCGCTGGCCCGCGGCGGCGTGATGAACGAGGGCGAACTCGCCACCCGCCTCGGCCTGTCCGGCATCCCCGACGCGGCCGAGATCACGATGGTCGAGCGCGACCTGCGTCTGGTCGAACTGACCGGCGGCCGCTACCACGCGGCCTGCCTGTCCACCGCCGGCGCGGCCGACGCGATGCGCCGCGCGAAGACCCTCGGCCTGCGCGCGAGCTGTGGCGTCGCGGTCCATCATTTCGCCCTGAACGAACTCGAGATCGGCGAATACCGCACGTTCGCCAAGACGACGCCGCCGCTCCGTTCCGAGGACAACCGCAAGGCCATCGTCGAAGCATTGGCCGACGGCACGATCGATGTCATCGTCTCCGACCACTCGCCGCAGGACCAGGAATCGAAGCGCCTGCCGTTTGACGCCGCCGAGCCGGGCATCGCCGGTCTGCAAACCCTGCTGCCGCTGTCGCTCGAACTGGTCCACCGCGGCCACCTGTCGATGCTCGACCTGCTCGCGAAACTGACGATCAACCCGGCGCGACTGCTCGGGCTCGCGTCCGGCACCCTCGCGGTCGGGCGCAAGGCCGACTTTGTCGTGTTCGACCCGGATACGCCGTGGCTGCTGTCGGAATCCCAACTGTTGTCCAAATCCCGGAACACGCCGTTCGACGGCCGGCCGGTCCAGGGGCGCGTGCTGCGAACCGCCGTCTCCGGCAACACCGTCTACGCGCTGGCCTAGGCGCCGGCCTGACCGCCGATGCTTCCCGACGTTTCCGACGCCGCGCTGCTCGCCGCGACCGCCGGCTATGCCGCCGGCTCGATCCCGTTCGGCATCGTGCTGACCGGCCTCGCCGGCAAGGGCGACCTGCGCGCGATCGGCTCCGGCAACATCGGCGCCACCAACGTGCTCCGCACCGGCTCACGCGCGCTCGCCGCGGCGGTGCTGCTGCTCGACGCCGGCAAGGGCGCCGCCGCCGTGCTGGTGGCGGCGAACTGGGGCTGGC
>JAQBXG010000178.1 GCA_027625125.1 Pseudomonadota bacterium | reverse complement strand
AGAGTTCGACCGCGGCGGCCGAGCGGGTGGTGCCGCCGCGCGCCGCCAGTCCGCGAACGCTGCCCACACCCAGGGTGCACAGCACCGGGTTATTGGCGGGCAGCGTCCGGCGAATGATACCTTCGGCCACCATGCGCGAATCGGTCAGGATCGGCGCGCCGCCGGCCAACGCCCGCCGTCCCGCCGACGCCGCCCCCTCGGACCAGCGCAAATCGTCGATCGCCGCCCCGTCGCCGCAGGCATGGGCGAGGCGCAGCGCCACGGCGCGCATCTCCTCGGGCAGCGCGGTCACATCGGCCGCGCCGCGTATGGCGTCGAACGATTGCCGATAGATGGCATCCGGGTCGCGCAGATAATCGAAGGTCGGTGCCATCGGGGTTAGCCGTTTTCGGGGGTACTAATCGGCGGCATCGCTGGTGGGATCGGCGGCGGCGGAGTGCAAGCTGCGCGGCCCCAACGGGTGGTCGGCATGGGGGTAGGGGTGGTGATGGCTATGGTCCCCCTGGCCGGGCCCGTGGTCATGGTCTCCGGGGTGATGAGGCGCGGTACCGGTGCCGATGCCCTCGACATGATGGTGGTGGCTGAGTTGCGCCAAGCCCACCTCGTCCTCGAAGCCGAGCACTTGTTCGCGGTATTTGCACATCTGGCAGTTCATCAGATTGGCGCCGTGGAGGATTTCCTCGACCCGCTGGGCGAAGGTGTCGAGCACCAGCGGGTGATCGTTGAGATAGGACGCCTTGACGAATTGCACATCGGGGTGGGCCGCGGCGACGGCGTCGGCGTGATCGTAGATCCGGCGCACCAGAATGCCGGTGAACAGAAAGTACGGAAACACGACGATACGCCGATAGCCCAGCTTTACCGCGTGTTCCAGCCCCGGCTTGACCAGGGGGAAAGTGACGCCCGAATACGCCGTCTCGGCCCAGCCGAAGCCGAGACCTTCCCACAACATGCGGCAAACCTTGGCGACATTGGAGTTGGCGTCCGGGTCCGACGCGCCACGGCCGACCACCATCAGAAGCGTCTCGTGGCGGGGAACCGGCCCGTGCGCGGCGTCGGCTTCGATAAGGGCGGCGGCGACCCGGTCGCCGGCGGCGCGGATCATGCGCGTATCGATGCCAAGCTCGCGTCCGTACGTAATCGCCAGGCCCGGGTTCTGGGCCATATAGGTGTTCAATACAGAGGGAATATCGTTCTTGGCGTGGCCGGCGGCGAACAGCATGCCGGGCACCGCCAGGACGCGGCTGACGCCGCGCGCCGCCAGTTTGTCGAGACCCTCGCGGATGATCGGCTGGGCGAATTCAAGAAAACCGTATTCGACGTTGCGCTCGGGAAAGCGTTCGCGCAGGGCTTTCGCCACGCCCGAGAACTCGCGTACCGCGGTCTCGTCGCGGCTGCCGTGGCCGCACACCATGATGCCAAAATCTTCGCTCATATCTCTCGCTGCTCCAGTTGCCGGCAATAGACCATGCCCACCCGCCAGCGCCAAGGCTCGGACCCGATTGACCCGGCGCGGCGGCGGACCGCAGGATGCCGGCGATGCTTATTACCGACTATGGCGCCAGCGGCTTGCTGCCGCCCCTCGTTCTGTTGGCCGCCCTGTTGATCGACGCGATCGTCGGCGAGTTCGGTCCGCTGTTCCGCGTCCTGCCCCATCCGGTGGCAATGATCGGCGCGGCCACCGGGTGGGTGGACCGGCGCCTCAACCGGGACCGCCGGGCGGCGGGCGCGCGCGCCTTTCGCGGCGCGATGGTCGCGCTCGGCTTCGCGGTGGCGATGGCGGCGCTCGGCTGGGCGCTGGCCGATATCAGCCGCAGAATTCCCTTTGGCTGGGTCATAGAGCTGCTGTGCGTTGTCCTGTTTCTTGCCCAGCGCAGCCTGTTCGACCATGTTCGCGCCGTGGCGCGGGCGCTCGACGCCGACGGTCTTGTCGGCGGCCGCGCGGCGGTAGCGCGCATCGTCGGCCGCGATCCCGAACAGCTCGATACCCATGGCGTCGCCCGGGCGGCGATCGAAAGCCTGGCCGAGAGCTTCTCCGACGCCGTTGTGGCGCCGGCCTTCTGGTACCTGCTGTTCGGCCTGCCCGGCCTGTTTGTCTACAAAACCATCAACACCATGGACAGCATGATCGGCTATCGCACCGAGCGGCACGCCGCCTTCGGGGCCGCCACGGCCCGGCTCGACGACGCGCTCAACTACGCCCCGGCGCGCCTTGCCGGGATTTACATTGTCGTCGCGGCGATGTTCACGCCGAAGGGGTTGTCGTCGCAGGCGCTCAAGGTGATGGCGCGCGACGGCAAAAAGCACCGTTCGCCCAATGCCGGCTGGCCCGAAGCGGCGATGGCCGGCGCCCTGTCGGTCGCCCTGTCGGGGCCGCGCCGCTATGACGGTAAAACCGTCGACGAGCCGTGGCTGGGCGAGGAATTTTCCGCCCGCATCGGGGTCGCGGAAATTCGGCGCGCGCTCTATCTCTTCGTCGTGGCGTGCCTGATTAACGCCGCCGTTATCGCCGCCATCGTCACCTATCTCATCGCCTAGATTTGTCATTCAGCCCCCGGCCGCCGCGAGCAGGGCGTCGAGATCGAGGCACGCCGCCAGATGGTCGGCCAGGGCGTCGAGGGTCTGGTCGATCATCCCGTCATAGCAAAGCGCGCTGTGGCGGCCCCGCCGCAGCGTCGACAAATAGTGCCGGCGGTACCGATCCGAGGCGAATATTCCATGGACGTAGGCGCCGCTCACACGGCCGTCGGGCGACGTCGCGCCGTCGGGACGGGTTTGACCGCCGCCTTCCAGGGTGAGGACCGGGCGGGCGGTGTCGGGTCCCGCGGTATGCCCCATATGCATTTCGTAGCCGGAGATACCGATAGCGCCTTCCGCCGCGTGGCCGGTCACCGGCGCCAGCGACTTGTCGCCGCCGATGATCGTCTCGACATCGAGCAAGCCAAGCCCCGCGGCGCTGCCCGCTGGCCCTTCCAGTCCTCCCGGATCGCTGATTTTCCGGCCCAGCATCTGGTAGCCGCCGCAGATGCCGAGCACCTTCGCGCCCCGGCGTGCCGCCGCCAGAATGTCGATGTCCCAGCCCTGGCGGCGCAGCTCGGCGAGATCGGCCAGGGTCGATTTCGAGCCCGGCAGGATGATCAGGTCGGCATCGCCGGGCAGCGGCTGGCCCGGCGGCACCAGGGTGAGCGCCACATCGGGCTCGGCGCGCAGCGGGTCAAGATCGTCGAAATTGGCGATGCGCGGCAACTGCGGGACGGCTATTCGAATCGCGCCGGTCGGATTTCCGGCCGCCTGGTCTTGGCCCGCCAGGGAGGCGGAATCCTCCGCCGGTAAGCGATGGGCGGCGTCGAACCAGGAAATCACGCCGAACGAATTGAGGCCCGTATGGGCGTGAATATCGCCGTGGGCGTTATCGAATAGGGATGGGTCGCCGCGAAACTTATTGACGATATAGCCGCGAATACGCGCCCGCTCGCTGGCGGCGAGCAGCGACCAGGTGCCGACCAGGCTGGCGATAACGCCGCCGCGCTCGATATCGCCGACCAGCACCACGGGCACGTTGGCGGCCTCGGCGAAGCCCATATTGGCGATGTCGCCGGACCGCAGAT
>JAQBXG010000177.1 GCA_027625125.1 Pseudomonadota bacterium | reverse complement strand
AGCGGCACCGGCGCAACTATCGCCGCTTCGGCGAGCAGTTCGGCGCCCGCCCGGGCGAGCCAAGCCCCGAAGGTGGGCGCGGCATCGGTGCGGTCGGCGTGCTTCAACGGCAGAATGAGGTCGCGGCTGCCGTCGTCGTAAACGAGGACCGCGCGGGCGCTACGATACGCCGGTGGCGAAGCGATACACCCGGCGCACAGGGCGCCGTCGCCGGGATCGTAGTCGAACGGCACGCCGCAACAGGCGCAGTGGGGCGGCGCGATGAACCGCAGGCGGCTCCAGCACGCGGCGCACAACTGGCCCTGGGCGGCGACCGGCTCGTCGCAGGCGATGCACCGGGGCGGCAACAGGGCATCGAGCGCCGCCCTGCCCGCCCGTGCCGCCAACGCCTGCGCCTGCCCGATCGACCAGGGGATCATCGCGATATCAAGCCGGGGCGCGGACGCAGAGTCAATTTGGCCGCCGCGTCCGGGTATGCGATGACGGCGCATGAGTTCCGCCGCGCCGTTCGACCGCCGCGCCGTTCGCTTGCATCGCGACCGCGCCGCGCGTGGATTCGGCGGCCACGACTTTCTGGTGCGCGCCGGGGCCGAACGGCTGGCGGAGCGGCTGGACGAACTGGAGGCGCAGTTTCCGCGGGTGCTGGACCTGGGCTGCCATGGCGGCGAACTGGCGCAGGCGGTGGCGGGCCGGGCCGGAATCGAATCGATCGTATTGGCCGACCCGTCCCCGGCGATGGCAGCGCGGGCGCGCCCGCAGCAGTCCCGTGTCGTCGTCGCCGAAGAGGAACTGTTGCCGTTTGCGCCGGGATCGTTCGATGCGGTGCTGTCGTGTCTGTCGCTGCACTGGGTCAACGATCTGCCCGGAACATTGGTGCAGGTGCGAGAGGCGCTGGCGCCGGGGGGGCTGTTGCTGGTGTCGATGCTGGGCGGCGAGACGTTGCGGGAGTTGCGGACCGCACTGGCCGAGGCCGACGCCGCCGGGGGCCAGGCCGCCGCGCCGCGCGTGTCGCCGTTCGTCGACGTGCGGGCGGCCGGTGATCTGGCGGGGCGCGCCGGGTTCGTGCGCCCGGTCGCCGACATCGAGACCGTGACCGCAAGCTATGCCGATCCGCTGCGGTTGATGACCGAATTGCGCGGCATGGGCGAGGCGAACGCCCATCGCGACCGCCCGCGCCGGTTCACCACCCGCGCCACGCTGTTGCGCGCGGCGGCGGCCCATGCGACCACGGCGGACGGACGCATTCCGGCGACGTTCCAGATCGTCACGTTGACCGCGTGGACGCCGGAGGCGGCCGGGGCGGCGAAAAACGGTTGAGGCTTGCGCCGTGGCCCGAGACTTCTAGACTCGGTGCGTTCGGTGGAGGGAATGCGAATGGGCGACTGGAGACGGGCGGCGGTGGCGGCGGCGATGTTGTGCGGTGCGGCGGGAAGCGCCGCGGCGCAGGAGCCCACCGCCGTGCTGGGCCACGAAATCGCAGTGCGCGCGTGCGCGTCGTGCCACGCCGTCGAGCCGGGGGCGGCCAACGACATCGCCCCGCCATTCTTCGAGATCGCCAACGATCCCGAGCGCACCCGCGCCTTCCTGATCGGCTGGTTGATGAACCCGCACCCGCCGATGCCGGACCTGTCGCTGACCAACGCCGAAATCGCCGCGCTGGTGGCGTATCTGGATAGCCTGAAGGCGCGTTAGGGCCGGAGCGCATCGATGACGGCGGCGATCAGCGGCGCGTCGGCTGCGGGCATGTCGCGACCGTCGAGATCGCCCGGGGCGACCCACGCCAGTTGCTGGCCTTCGCGCGGTTCCGGAACGCCGCGCCAATCCCGCACCAGATAGAGCGGCATCACCAGATGGAAGTCGCCGTAGGCGTGGGAGGCATGGGCGAATTCGCCCTCCGGCGGCACGGCGATGTCGATGCCCAGCTCTTCCGCGAGTTCGCGCTTGAGGCCCGCCGGGGCTTGTTCACCGGGGGCGACCTTGCCGCCCGGAAACTCCCACAGGCCGGCCATCGGCCGGCCTGGCGGACGGCGCTGGAGCAACACGCGGCCCTGGCCATCGATCAGCGCCGCAGCCGCGACCAGCGTCACCGGGCCTGTGGGCGCGGGATCGCCGGCATTCCGGGCATAGCGGACGATGCGGCGCTCGCCGCCGCGATGTTCGAAGTGGCTGACCGCCTCGCCGAGGCAGGCGAATCCGGCCTTTTCCAGCACCCGGCGCGAGGCCGCGTTTTCGAGGAAGACCCCGGCCCGCACGCGCCTTGCGCCCGCCGCGAACGCGGACAAGCAAACCGCGCCCGCCGCCGCTGTCGCGAAGCCTTGGCCCCACCAGCGGCGGCCGATCCAGTACCCGAGCTGGTCGTGGTGCCGCCGCCGGGTGCAGCTGATGACACCGACCAGCTCGCCGCCGTCGCGGCGTTCGATGACGCGCAGCAGCACGCCTTCGGCCACCGCGGCGCGGGATTTCGCAATCCACGCGACGCCGTCGGATTCGCGGAACGGGTGCGGCAGCGACGCGGTGTGCCGCGCGACTTCCCAATCGTCGGCGAGTTCCGCCAGCGCCGCAGCTTCGTCGGGACGCGGCAGACGCAGCAGCAGGCGGTCGGTGGTGACCGCGCGCCCGGCGTTGCCGTCGATCACGACCGATAGTCGGCGTTGATGCGGATGTATTCGTGGCCGAAATCGCAGGTCCACACCGTCGCGCGGGCGCCGCCGACCCCGACATCGACCGAGATTTCGACCTCGCTGCCCTTCATATAGGCGGCGACCGGCGCTTCGACATAGCCAGGGCGCACGCCGCCCTGCTCGGCCACGTGGTACGGGCCGAACCAGATCGCGAGGCGGTCGCGGTCTGCTTCCTCGCCCGATTTGCCGACCGCCATCACGATGCGGCCCCAGTTCGGGTCCTCGCCGGCGATCGCCGTCTTGACCAGCGGCGAGTTGGCGATGGCAAGGCCGATGCGCCGCGCCGCCCGCACCGAACGCGCGCCGCCGACGTGGACGGTGACAAACTTTGACGCGCCTTCGCCGTCGCGGACGATCTGGTGCGCGAGGTCGAGCAGAAGCCCGTCGAGGGCGCGGCGGAATCCCCGCAGCGCCGGATCGGAGGCGGCCGCGATCTTCGGATGCTTTGGCCCTTGTCCGGTCGCGAACAGCAGCACCGTGTCGGAGGTCGAGGTGTCGGAATCCACCGTGATCGCGTTGAACGATTTTTCGACCCCGGCGGTCAGCAGCTTTTGCAGCACCGGGGCCGGAATCTTCGCGTCGGTGAACACGAACGCGAACATCGTGCCGAGATCGGGGGCGATCATGCCCGAACCTTTGGCGATTCCCGCGAGGGTGACCGTCGCGCCGCCGATCACCGCCGCGCGCATCGCGCCCTTGGCGAAGGTGTCGGTGGTGCGGACCGCGTCGGCGGCCTCGCGCCAGTTCGCCGCGCCGATGCGGGGCGCGAGATCGCGCACCGCCTTCTCGATGCGGCCCTCCGGCAGGCGCTCGCCGATGACGCCGGTCGAGGCGACCAGAACCCGACCGGCCGGAACGCCCAGCGATTCGGCGACTGCCGCGGCCTCGCGCCGGACATCGTCGCGCCCGGCCTCGCCGGTGAAGGCGTTGGCGTTGCCGGCATTGGCGACCAGCGCCCGCGCCCGG
>JAQBXG010000176.1 GCA_027625125.1 Pseudomonadota bacterium | reverse complement strand
GGGCGGCCAGCGAGGCGCAGCGGGCCGAATACCTCGAGGTATTCTTCGACTACATCGTCGACACCTATGCGGTGCGGTTTCGCCAGTTCTCGGTTCTGTCGCTAGAGGTCGGCGGCACCCGCGAAATCAACGAGTCCGAAACGATCGTCTCCAGCGTCGTCGTGCGGCCCGAAGCAGAAAACATCGCCGTCGACTGGCACGTGCGCAACGCCACGGGCAACGAATACCGGATCATCGATATCCTGTTCGAGGGTCTGCGCCTGGGCCTGACGCTGCGCGACGAATTCTCTACGGTGATTCGCGCCGGCGGCGGCGACATCGGTGTGCTGATCGCCGACCTCAAGAACCGCGCCAACGGCGGCGCCTGAACCTCAGTTCCGCGTCAGCGGCTTGAACTTGATGCGATGGGGCTGGTCCGCGTCGCCGCCCAGGCGGCGGTGGCGATCCTCTTGATACGCCTCCCAGTTGCCCTCGAACCATTCCACATGTGAATCGCCCTCGAACGCGAGGATGTGGGTGGCGATGCGATCCAGGAACCAGCGGTCGTGGCTGATGACCAGCACACAGCCGGGAAAGTCTTCCAGCGCATCCTCCAGCGCCCGCAAGGTGTCGACGTCCAGATCGTTGGACGGCTCGTCCAGCAACAACACGTTAGCGCCGCCGCGCAGCATCTTGGCGAGGTGAACACGATTGCGCTCGCCGCCAGACAATTGCCCGACCTTCGTCTGCTGGTCGGTGCCCTTGAAATTGAACGAGCCAACGAACGCCCGGCTTTGCACCTTGATCTTGCCGAGTTCGATCTCGTCCTGACCCTGCGAAATTTCCTCCCACACGGTCTTGTTTGCGTCCAGCGACTCGCGGGACTGGTCCACATACCCCAGCTTTACCGTATCGCCGATCTCAAGCGTGCCGCTGTCCGGGGAGTCCTGTCCGGTGATCATGCGGAACAGTGTCGACTTGCCGGCCCCGTTCGGACCGGTGATGCCGACAATCGCGCCGCGCGGCACCTTGAACGACAGGTTGTCGATCAGCAGCCGGTCGCCAAATCCCTTTGACAGTCCTTCCGCCTCCAGCACCAGTTCGCCCAGGCGCGGCCCGGCGGGAATGACGATCTGCGCCACCGCCGCCCGCTTCTCGCGTTCCTCCGACAGCAGCGATTCATAGGCGTTGATGCGCGACTTGCCCTTGGCCTGGCGCGCGCGCGGCGTGGCGCGAATCCATTCCAGCTCCCGCTGCAATGTCCGCCGCCTCGCCTCGTCCTGCTTGCTTTCCTGCGCCAGCCGCGTCTGCTTTTGCTCCAGCCAGCCGGAATAGTTTCCCTGATACGGAATGCCCTGGCCGCGATCCAGTTCCAGAATCCAGCCGGCGACGTTGTCGAGGAAATAGCGGTCGTGGGTGACGGCGACGACGGTGCCGGCATATTCGTGCAGAAACCGCTCCAGCCACGCGACCGATTCCGCGTCCAGGTGATTGGTCGGCTCGTCCAGCAGCAACAGATCCGGTCGTTGCAACAGCAACCGGCATAGCGCGACGCGGCGGCGCTCGCCGCCCGACAGGGTTTCGACGCGGGCATTGCCGGGCGGGCAGCGCAGCGCGTCCATCGCGATTTCCAGTGTCCGGTCCAGCTCCCAGCCGCCGACCGCGTCGATCTTTTCCTGCAACTCCCCCTGTTCGGCGATCAGCGCATTCATTTCGTCGTCGTCGAGGGGCTCGCCGAAGCGGTTGCTGATCTCCTCGAACCGGTCCAGCAGCGCCTTGGTCTCGCCGGCGCCCTCGGTAACATTGCCGAGCACGTCCTTGTCCGGGTTCAGTTCCGGCTCCTGCGGCAGGAACCCGACCCGCACGCCGTCGGCCGCCCACGCCTCGCCGGTGTACTCGCGTTCGACCCCGGCCATGATGCGCAGCAGCGTCGATTTGCCCGCCCCGTTGTGCCCCAGCACGCCGATCTTCGCGCCGGGCAAAAAACTCAGGGAGATGTTCTTCAGAACCTGGCGGCCGCCGGGATAGGCCTTGCCCAGCCCCTTCATCACAAACATGTACTCGTACGCCGCCATCTGGACCTTGTGCTGAATTTTCGGAAGAGGGGGTCGCTCGCGCTCTGCGTACCGGTTCGCCGGGGCGATTGCAACGGCGGCCGCGGGTCATGCTAGGTTCGGGCATGGAACCGGCAACTGACGGCGACGGCTACCAATCCAAACTCGCCGAAGGCGTCCTCAACCTGGTTGCGCGGCTGGTGCCGGAACTCGATGCCGGCGGCATCGCGGCGATGATGCGCGAACTGTACGCGATCGGCGAAACGACGCTGGCCGCCGTCGCCCGCCGCGCACCGCCGCCGCAGCCGCTCGCCTGCGCGGCAGGGTGCTCGTATTGCTGCCACCTGTATGTCCAGGTGACGCCGGTTGAGGCGCTGCATCTGGCCGCAAGCATTCTGCGCGACCGCACCCCGGACGAAGTCGACGCGGTCCGCAGGCGGGTCGCCGATCTGGACGCCACGACCCGCGGCATGCGCGCCGGCCCGCGTGCGACATCACGGCTCGCCTGCGCGTTGCTCAAGGACGGAAAATGCACTGCCTACGCGGACAGGCCGTTTTCATGCCGTGGCGCCAATTCCTTCGACGCCGAAGACTGCCGCCAGATGCTCGACGGCAACCGCAAGCTGACCACCTATCCCCACCAGCGCGACATCTGGTTCACGATCGGCCGCAGCCTGACCGCCGGCATCGAAGACGCGGGTCGACCGGAATCACAACTGGAACTGACCGCGGCGCTGGCGCTGGCGCTGGCGCACGACGACCCGGTGGCGGCGTGGCACAGCGGCGCGCTGGATTTCGCGCCGGCGCGATGTATCGAGGCGCGCCCGCCCGCCCCCGCTTCCGCCCCCGCAAACCGGCCCTAGTGGATCAAACCAAACACTGGAAGCCGGCATTGCCCACGGACGTTCGGCATAATGTCTTCAAGTGCTTGGAAAATTTGATCCATCAACAAACGGCCTCGTCGTACGAATCGCCGGATTCGCACCACTAGGCGCGGAGCAACCAGGCCGCCGCGGCGGTCCCGGCCCACACCGCGACCACGGCCACGGCCCACACCGACAGCATCCGGCCCCACGGAATCGATCCGTCCGGGCCGCCGATCAACAGCGTCCGCAGACCGGCGGACATCGCCTCCAGCGGCAGCGCCGCGCCGATCCACGCGACCCAGTCCGGCGCCGCCGCCACCGGAATCATCAGCCCCGTCGCCATACCCTGATAGAACACCAGCGGCACCGCCACCGCGATGCCGAACCAGCCAAGCCAGCAGAACAGCGCCAGCACCACCATCGCCGTCGCGATGCTGGCGACCCAGCGGTACAGCCAGAATGACCAGAATACGTCCCAGCCGCCGGCCAGCGCCCCGGCGATCAGCGCCGCTACCAGCCCCGCCAGCAGCGCCGCCGCCGGCGGCACCGCCGTCCGCACCAGCGCCACCGGGATCAACGTCTCGCGCCGCAGCACGCCGCGGGTTCCGGCGAACAACAGGATCGCGCCGACCATGCAGCCCATCCATGTCGCCGACCCCAGCACGAACGGGGCCTGCAACGTGCGGATGTCGGCGGCGACATGCAGCGTTTCGGCCGCGACCTCGACCGCGAGCGATGGCGGCGGCGGAACCGCGGGCGCC
>JAQBXG010000175.1 GCA_027625125.1 Pseudomonadota bacterium | reverse complement strand
CCGCGCCAGGGTTACATGGGGATGGAACTTGCGGCCCTCCGGCGGCAGCCCGGCGCGCCGGCATGCGGTTTCGATTTTCGCCTGCAGATGGGCCAGCGGGACGGTTTGTTCGACACCGGCCCACAGCGCACGCACCCGGCCCCGCGAACCGAAGGTCCCCAATCCGGCCAAGCTAATATCGAAGGACGGGGCGGTGATGCGCGACAACAGCGTATCGATTTCCGTGGCCAGCGGCGGCTCGACCTCGCCGATGAAACGCAGCGTGACATGCATATTCTCCGGCGGCACCCAACGGGCGCCGGGCAACGGCGCGCGCACCAGGGCCAGGCGTTCGCGAACGCCCGCGGGCAGGCCCAGCGCCACAAACAGTCGGATCATTCCGTACCCCGCCGCTGGTCGCCCTTAGCTCTCGATGAACAGGCTCAACACGCCGGTATAGGTGTAGAGCCGGCCATTGGATATCTCGCCATTACCGAAGAAGCCGATGATGGGAATATCGCCGAGCGCCTCGCGGATCATGGAAAGCTCTTGCGCGCCCGGCCCGAACTGATTGGGGCCGCGGGCGATACAGCTGTGATAAACGCCGCCGCGAATACCGGCTCCGGCGCGGTCTTTCAGGGAGTCGAGCATACGCGCCATGTCGGCGACAGCGCTGGCGCCGTCGCGCCGCACGAACATCACCTGGTCGCCTTCGCTGAGCATGTCGCCAATCGCCAACCAGCCTTGACCGGCGTCGATGCCAATCAAATTGCGCACCATATAATCGCCGGTATCGGAACCCCGCACCGGCACCGCGGCGTGGATATAGCCGACAACGCGCTGCAGGTCGCGCGCCAACAAATCGCCGATATCTTCCTTGAAAACATCGAGCGCCAAGCGCCCGTCGAGTTCGGCCACGAATTCGTCTTCCATGGCCGTGATCGTGCGCAGCGGGCCGATCGGCGCGCAGCCCTGGGTGAGGCCTGTCGCCACCGGCACGCTCTCGCCGAACAACACGCCGGACAGGCCGCCCCCGGTAGTCGCGCCGGCGATCTGGCCGGCCCCGGTCGCGGCGCTGGTCAAGCCGCCGACCAGATAGGCCTGGGTTGTCTCCGCCAGTCCCGGCACCAACGATAGTACCCCGGACCCGCGCGGATCTGCGTGGATGATGGCGAACCGTGGTTGCTGCGCCGCCATCCAGTCGGACATGGAACCCAACACCCGCTCGCCGCCTTCCGCCGAGCTTATCGACGGCACCAGACGATAACTCCCGGCCGGCATCCCCAGCGCCATGATCGCCATCGCCGGGGTGTCAAAGTATTCGGTCCCGGTGGCGCAGATCGCCGGCGCCACCGCGCCCGTCCAATCGGCGATGCCGGTGCGCCGGCGCAGTTGGTCGAGGATGTCATTGAGGTCGCCGGCGAGCGGTTCGGTCACGTACACAAGGCCGAGACCATTCTGCGTCAACGGCCAGTCTTGGAGACAGTGATCCAAGAGGCTTTCCCAGCCGCGCCACTGCGTGATCGGACCGTCCTGGGTCACCCCGGCGTGGGCATAGGCATACGCGTTCATAATAAAGTCCTACTGATGGCTCGTGGCCTTGGCGTGTTGTTGGATCTCGGCCAGCGCCTGCAATACGAAAGGTGTAAACCGTTCGACGATGACACGCACGCCCGCCGGATTCGGGTGAATGCCGTCGGCTTGGTTTAGAGCCGGCTGCGCCGCCACGCCGTCGAGGAAAAACGGGTAGAACGCCACCCCGTGGCGTTCGGCGAGGCGCGGAAATACGGCTTTAAACGACTCGCCGTAGGCCCGTCCCATATTCGGCGGCGCCACCATGCCGGTGAGAATAGCGGCTACGCCTTCGTCGGCCAGGCGTGTCAGGATCGCACCAAGATTGGCCTCCATAGCCGCCGGGTCGAGTCCCCGCAACCCATCATTGGCGCCCAACTCGACGATCACCAGATCGGGGGAATCGACGAGAACCCAATCGACCCGCGCCAGGCCGCCCGCCGATGTATCGCCGGAGACGCCGGCGTTCACCACCCGCGCGTTCGCGCCGGCCGCGCGCAGGGCCGCTTCCAGACGCACGGGAAACCCATCGCTGGCAACCACGCCGAAACCGGCGGTCAGGCTGTCACCCAGGGCGACGATCACAGTCTCGTCATTCGCGGCGAGCGCCGTGCCATAGAAGCTGGCCGATCCGCCGGCAAATGCCCACATTGCGACGAGAACAACGGCGCAAAATCGCCTTATTCCAGCGTACAATCGATTTCGCGGACCCCGATTGAACGTGGTTCGGCGGCCGCCAATACGGGGTGGGCCGATTTTTTTTCGCCCCGCCCGGGCATAGAGGTAGAACAAGCGTCTCATGATGGACTTTCCCGATCCGCAGCAATCGCCCCGCCCCGCAAGCGCCTCCGCCCGCGAACCGATCGTTGAGTTAACCGACGTGCACCTTCATTTGGCGAGTGCGAGCGGCGAGGTCAACATTCTTCGTGGCCTCGACCTGTCGGTCGCCGCCGGCGAGACGGTCGGTATCGTCGGCCCGTCGGGTTCGGGCAAATCGACCATGATGATGGTAATCGCCGGGCTGGAACGCCCGACCAGCGGGTCGGTGCGGGTCGCCGGTAACGACCTGCGGCAGCTCGACGAGGACGCGCTGGCGCTGTTCCGCCGCCGGTCGGTCGGCATCGTATTTCAGGCCTTTCACCTGGTGCCCACCATGTCGGCGGTCGAAAACGTCGCCGTCCCGCTGGAATTCGCGCGCATTCCCGACGCTTTCGACCGGGCCAGGGCGAGCCTCAATACGGTGGGACTGGGCGACCGTCTGGCCCACTATCCGGCACAATTGTCGGGCGGCGAACAGCAGCGTGTCGCCATTGCCCGCGCCTTTGCGACCGAACCCGCTCTGCTGCTGGCCGACGAACCGACCGGCAATCTGGATGGCGAAACCGGCGCGCGCATCATCGATATCCTGTTCGAACGAGCCGAACGTCTTGGCACCACGCTGTTGCTGATCACCCATGATATGGCCATCGCCGGACGCTGCAGCCGGGTCGTGCAGTTGCGCGACGGTCGCATTACAGGCAGCGGAGACAGCCGCCCATGAACGGCGACGGGACAGCGTCCTGGGCGCTCGCCTGGCGCCTCGCCCGGCGCGAACTGCGCAGCGGCGTGCGCGGCTTCCGGGTTTTCCTGGCGTGTATAACGGTAGGTGTCGCCGCCATCGCCGCCGTCGGCTCGACGTCGTCGGGACTGACCGCAAGTCTGAGCGACGACGCCCGCCAGATCCTCGGCGGTGACGTCTCCGTCCGCCTGGTGCATCGGCCCGCCACGCCGCAAGAAGCGACCTTTCTGGCAAACGCCGGGCAGCTTTCCGACAGCGCCGAGTTGCGCGCGATGGCGCGGGCCGACGCGGCCGATCCCGACGGCGCCCGCTCGTTGGTGGAACTGAAGGCCGTCGACGCGAGCTATCCGCTGTACGGCGCTTTGGAGACCGAGCCGCCCCTGACGCGGCCGGAATTGTTCGGCCGCCGCGGCGGCCTTTGGGGCGCCGCCATTGCCGCCAATCTGCAAGACCGCTTAGGGGTCGGCGTCGGCGATGTGCTGCGGGTCGGCGACGGGCGTTTCGAAATTCGCGCCGTGCTCACCCGCGAACCCGACCGGTTCGGCGGGGCGGG
>JAQBXG010000174.1 GCA_027625125.1 Pseudomonadota bacterium | reverse complement strand
ACCGGGCGGTGGCCGAAGCGCTGGCGATGGGCCTCGAAGCACTCGACGCCACCGGCGCGTGACCGTTCCGTCCAATCACTCCCCGACCCTGACCGGTACAGATACCGCGCGGGTGATCTTTGCCGTCGTCGGCCTGACGTTGGCTGCGATCACTGTGACGTTCCTGGGCCTTGCGGTGCTGGCGGTGTTCGGCTTTGAACCTGGCGGCAGCCCGCCGGGGCCGTTGTTGTTCGCCGCCGAGGCGGTGGTCCTGTGGCTGGCGCTGCGGCTCGTGCTGATCCGCGGGCGCGGCTTTACCTGGGCCGGTCTCGGCTGGGTTCGCGTATCGTGGGGCTGGATGGCGATGGGCGTCGCCGGGTGCGCCGCCGTCTATGCGGCGGCGATCTCGTTGCAGCTCTTGTTCGTGCAATTCGCCGGTGCCGACCAGGTGCGCTGGATTCCCGACGCCCTGCCGCTGTTCCCGGCCACCTTCGCCGGATTCATTCTCAGCATCGCATTCGGCGCGGTGGCGGTGCCGGTGTTCGAGGAGTTCCTGTTTCGCGGCGTGCTGTACCGCTGGATGCGCGGACGTTGGGGCGCCTCGACGGCGACGTTGGCAAGCTCGCTCGTTTTCGCCCTCGCCCATCCGCCGGGGACCGGCGGCATGCTGCAAATCTTCGTCGTCGCGCTGCTGCTGGCCTGGCTGTTCGAGCGTTCCGGATCGCTGTGGCCATCGATGGTGCTGCACGGCTGCAACAACGCAATCGGCATTTGCTGGATCTATATCGTGTTGTTGTCCGACCTCGCATAGAGGGTCGCGGCGCGGTCCTCGAACGAACCGACCATCTTTTCGAAGGCGCGATGGAACATCGCGCCGATCATCCGCTCGAGCATGGCCGAGCGGAACTCGAACGCTATCGCGAAATCGATTTCGCATTCGCGGCCGCCGTCGCCGTGGGGCGCGAACCGCCAATGATTGGCAAGATGGCGAAATGGACCCCGCTCGTGTTCCACGTCAATCCGCTCGGGGCGCACCAGCGTCACGCGCGAGGTAAACGTCTCGGAGAACGGGCCGAACCCCACGTCCAGATCGGCGACGACGCGTTCGCCCTCGCGCTGTCGAATCCGCGCGCCGGAACACCACGGCAGAAACTCCGGATAGGATTCGATATCCGCCACCAGATCGAACATCTGTTCCGGCGAATACGGCAACACCCGCTTCTCTCCGTGCGCGGGCATCAAACGGTCCTGGCGGCCGCCTCCCGCGCCGTGCGCAGGCGCGCGAAATCGTCGCCGGCGTGATACGACGAGCGCGTCAGCGGCGAGCACGCCGCCAACAGAAACCCCTTACCCAGGGCGGCGTCACGCAAACCATCGAATTCCGCCGGCGGCACATACCGATCGACCGCCGCATGGCGCGGCGTCGGTTGCAGGTACTGGCCGATGGTCAGGAATTCGACGCCCGCCGACCGCATGTCGTCCATCACCTGCAACAGCTCGGCGCGTTCCTCGCCGAGACCGGCCATCAGGCCGGATTTGGTGAACAGGCGCGGGTTTCGCTCCGCCGCCCGCTCCAACAATCGCAGCGAATGAAAGTACCGCGCACCCGGACGGATGCGCGGATATAGCCGCGGCACCGTTTCGACGTTGTGGTTGAATACATCCGGGCCGGCATCGACGACTGCTTCCAATGCGCCCCGCTTCCGCAGGAAGTCCGGCGTCAGCACCTCGATCGTCGTTTGCGGCGATTCGGCGCGAATCGCTTCGATGACGGCGACAAAATGCGCGGCGCCGCCGTCAGCCAGATCGTCACGGTCCACCGAGGTGACGACGACGTGGGCCAGACCCAGGCGCGCCACCGAATGCGCGACATTCGCCGGCTCGAACGGATCGACGGCGCGGGGTTTGCCGGTGGCGACGTTGCAGAACGCGCAGGCGCGGGTGCAGACATCGCCCAGAATCATCACCGTCGCGTGGCCCTGCGCCCAGCATTCGCCGATGTTCGGGCACGCCGCTTCCTCGCATACGGTATGCAGGCCGCTTTCGCGCATCAGGTTGCGCGTTGCGGCATAGCCGCGCGAGGTGGGCGCCTTGACGCGAATCCAGTCGGGTTTTCGGAGCGGTGCGGCGGTCACGGCGGAGCCCATGAATCAGATGTGCAGGACGCGGCCGAGCGCGTCAAGCGCCGACTCGTGCATCGCTTCCGACAATGTGGGATGGGCGAAGATTGTGTCCGCCAGCGCCGCGGCGGTCGTCTCGTGGGTTTTCGCGACCACGTAGCCCTGAATCAATTCGGTCACTTCGGCGCCGATCATATGCGCGCCCAGCAATTCGCCGCTGGCGGCATCGAACACGGTCTTGATCAGTCCGTCGGCCTCGCCGAGCGCGATCGCCTTGCCGTTCCCTGCGTACGGAAACCGCCCGACATTGACGTCGTGGCCGGCGGCCTTCGCCGCCGCCTCGGTCAGGCCGACGCTGGCGATCTGCGGCATCGAATAGGTGCAGCCGGGAATCGCCGATTTGTCGATCGGTTGGGGAGCAAGCCCGGCGATGCGCTCGATACAAACCACACCCTCGTGGCTCGCCTTGTGGGCCAGCCACGGCGGCCCGGCGACATCGCCGATGGCATGCAGGCCGGCAACATTGGTTTCGCCCCATTCGTTGACGACGATGTGGCCGCGGTCGGTTCGCACCCCGGCCGCCTCCAGACCCAGGTCCTCGATATTGCCGGTGATGCCGACCGCCGACAGGATTCGCTCGGCGTCGACATTCTCGGCCTTGCGGTCCACGGTGACGGTGGCGCGAACGCCGCTTTTTGCCTTGGTGACACCGCCCAGCTTCGCGCCGGTCAGGATGCGCACGCCCTGTTTGCGAAACGCCTTCGCCGCCAGCGCGGAAATCTCCTCGTCCTCGACAGGAAGAATTCGGTCCGCGACTTCGATCACCGTCACCTCGGCGCCCATCTGGCGATAAAAGCTGGCGAACTCGATGCCGATTGCGCCGGAGCCGACAACCAACAGCGATTTCGGCATCGCTTCGGGCACCATCGCCTCGCGATAGGTCCAGATGCGGTCGCCGTCCGGCTCCAGTCCCGGCAGCGCCCGCGCCCGTGCGCCCGTGGCCAGCACGATGTGTTTGCCGGCCAGGTCGGCGACCGCCTTGCCGTCCTTCGTCACCGCGACGGTCCCCGGACCGCGCAGCCTCGCGCGGCCGTCGAACACCGCGACGTCGTTCTTCTTCAACAGATGGGCGACACCGCCGGACAGCCGCGCCGCGACCTTGCGGCTGCGCGCGACGACCTTTGCCATGTCAAAGCGCACGTTGTCGGCGGCAAGGCCGAATTCGTCCAGCCTGTGCATCAGGTGAAAAATCTCCGACGCCCGCAGCAACGCCTTCGTCGGAATGCAGCCCCAGTTGAGGCAGATCCCGCCCAGGTGCGCGTCCTCGACGACGGCGGCGCGCAGCCCGAGCTGCGCGGCGCGGATCGCGGCGACGTACCCGCCCGGCCCGCCGCCGACGACAACGACATCAAAAGTTTCGGCCATTTGCGGCCTACAACATCATCGTCATGGGCTCTTCGACAAAGCCCTTGAATGCCGCCAGCCAACGCGCGCCGTCGGCGCCGTCGACGACGCGGTGGTCGCAACTGAGCGTACAGGTCATCACCGTCGCGGTCGCCAGCGCGCCGTCGCGGACC
>JAQBXG010000003.1 GCA_027625125.1 Pseudomonadota bacterium | reverse complement strand
GCCGGTATTCTGGCGGGCGCCGAATCCGGCGAAGTCGGCGCGGGGCTGCTGCTGGGCGCCGACGAAATCGACGTGGCGCGGCTTGGGCGGGCGTTCGTCGTCTATGCGGGGCACCACGGCGACGCCGGCGCTCACCGCGCCGACGTCATCCTGCCGGGGGCGGCGTATACCGAAAAGAACGCGACCTGGGTCAATACCGAGGGGCGGCCGCAGCGCGGCAAACGAGCGACGTTCCCGCCCGGGGATGCGCGCGAGGACTGGGCGATCGTGCGGGCGCTGTCGGAAGCGATGGGCGAGACGCTTCCGTATGATTCGCTCGGCGAGTTGCGGGCGGCGATGGCCGAGGCGGCGCCGCATCTGGCGCGGATCGACCAGGTGACGGCGGCGGCCTGGGGGCCGTTCGGCGCCGCGGGGGCGATGGACCACGCGCCGTTTGCGCCGGCGGTGACGGATTTCTATCTGACCAACGCGATCTGCCGTGCGTCGGAAACGATGGCCGAATGCAGCGCGTTGTTCGTCGGCGGGGCGGAGGCGACCGGCACCGATGGTTGAGCTCTGGACCGCCATCGCGCTGCCCGGTTTGTGGATCGTCGCCAAGGTCCTGATGATTGTCGTGCCGTTGCTGGTCGCGGTCGCCTACCTGACATTGTTCGAACGCAAGGTGATGGCGGCGATGCAATTGCGCATGGGGCCAAACATCGTCGGCCCGTGGGGGCTGTGGCAGCCGTTTGCCGACGGACTGAAGATGTTCGTCAAGGAAACGGTGGTGCCGACGAATTCGAACCGCGTTGTGTTCCTGATTGCGCCGATGCTGACGTTCATCCTGGCGCTGGTCGCCTGGGCGGTGATTCCGTTCGGCGAGGGACTGGTGCTCGCGAATCTGAACGTCGGCATCCTGTACCTGTTCGCAGTCTCGTCGCTGGGGGTCTACGGCATCATCATGGCCGGGTGGGCGTCCAATTCGCGGTATGCGTTTCTGGGCGCCTTGCGGTCCGCGGCGCAGATGGTGTCGTACGAAGTGTCGATGGGCTTCGTCATCGTGACGGTGCTGTTGGTCGTCGGCTCGCTGAACCTCAGCGATATCGTCCTGGCGCAACAGGGCGTCTGGTTTGTCTTCCCGCTGCTGCCGATGGCGGTCGTGTTCTTTATCTCTGCCCTGGCGGAGACAAACCGGCATCCGTTCGACCTGCCGGAAGCGGAAAGCGAACTGGTGGCCGGGTACCAGGTCGAGTATTCGGCGATGACGTTCGGGCTGTTCTTTCTCGGTGAATACGCGAACATGATCATGATGAGCGGCATGACCGCGATCCTGTTCCTGGGCGGGTGGCTACCGCCGATGGACATCGTTCCGTTTACGTGGATTCCCGGTCCGATCTGGCTGGCATTGAAAGTCACGGCGTTGTTGTTTGTGTTCGTGTGGGTGCGGGCGACGTTTCCGCGCTATCGCTATGACCAGTTGATGCGCCTGGGCTGGAAGGTGTTTCTGCCGCTGTCGCTGTTGTGGGTCGTATTGACCGCCGGCGCGCTGGTCGCGTTCGACTGGTTGCCATAGGAGCCGCCGATGTCCGCAATGGTCAATGTCGTGCGCTCGTTCTTCCTGGTGGAATTGCTGTCCGGCATGGGGATGACGTTCCGCTATATGTTCCGCAAGCGCCGGACGCTGAACTATCCGTATGAAAAAGGCCCGCTGTCGCCGCGCTTCCGTGGCGAGCATGCGTTGCGCCGCTATCCCAGCGGCGAGGAGCGGTGCATTGCCTGCAAGCTGTGCGAGGCGGTGTGCCCGGCGCTGGCGATCACGATCGAGGCGGAGCCGCGGGACGACGGCAGCCGCCGCGCGACCCGGTACGATATCGACATGACCAAATGCATCTATTGCGGGCTGTGCCAGGAGGCGTGTCCGGTGGATGCAATCGTCGAAGGCCCGAACTTTGAATTCGCCACCGAGACTCGCGAGGAACTGTACTACAACAAGGAAAAGCTGCTTGCGAACGGCGACCGCTGGGAAGCCGAGATCGCCGCCAACATCGCCGCCGACGCGGCGCAGCGCTAGGCGTCGGGGCCGACTCGCGATGATGCTTCAGTCCATAGCGTTCTATGCCTTTGCGGGCGTTCTGGTCGGCTCCGCGGTGCTGGTCATCGCCGCGCGCAATCCGGTGCATTCGGTGCTGTTTCTGGTGCTGGCGTTCATTTCCGCGGCCGGACTGTTCGTTCTGCTGGGGGCCGAATTCCTGGCGATGATTCTGGTCATCGTCTATGTCGGCGCGGTGGCGGTGCTGTTCCTGTTTGTCGTGATGATGCTGGACATCAATTTCGTGCGTCTGCGGCAACGCTCGATGCGGGTGCTGTCGGTGGGGGCGATCGTCGGACTGGTGCTGATGGTGGAACTGGTGCTGGTGATCGGCACGTTGATCGCCGCCCCGGACGCGGGCGCGCCGACGGCGCCGGCGGTGGCGGGGGTGACCAACACGGTCGCGCTGGGGGATCTGTTGTACACCCGCTACATCTATCTGTTTCAGGCATCGGGGCTCGTGCTGCTGGTCGGGATGATCGGGGCGATCGTGTTGACCCATCGCAAGCGCGTCGGCGTCCGTAAACAATCGATCGCCGCCCAGGTCGGGCGCAAGCGGTCCGAGGCGGTGGAGCTGAAAAAGGTCACGCCTGGGAGCGGCGTGTAGATGGAAATCGCGCTGGGCCACTACCTGACCGTTGCCGCGATCGTCTTTACGCTCGGCATTTTCGGCATCTTTCTCAATCGCAAGAACGTCATCATCATCCTGATGTCGATCGAATTGATGCTGATCGCGGTCAACATCAATCTGGTCGCATTTTCGGCTTATGCCGGTGATCTGGTCGGTCAGGTGTTCGCGATGTTCGTGCTGACCGTGGCGGCGGCCGAGGCGACAATCGGGCTATCGATCCTGGTCACATATTTCCGAAATCGCGGCACTGTCGCGGTCGAGGATATCAACCTGATGAAGGGCTAGGGCGGTGGCCGCACAGCTTGTCGTGTTGCTGCCTCTGGTCGGCGCGATTCTCGCCGGTCTGTTCGGTCGTGCCATCGGCGCCCGCGCCGCGCAGCTCGTGACCTCGATCCTGCTGACGGCGTCGGCGGTATTGTCGGTTTATTTGTTCTGGACCGTCGGACTGGGAGACGCGCCCTTCACGGCGCCGCTGTTCACGTGGGTGGAAAGCGGCGGGTTTCTGGCCGAATGGTCGTTGCGGATCGACCAGTTGACGGTGGTGATGCTGGTGGTGGTGACGGGCGTGTCGTCGCTGGTGCATTGGTATTCGATCGGCTACATGCACGGCGACCCCGGAATTCCGCGGTTTTTTGCATATCTGTCGCTGTTCACGTTCGCGATGTTGATGTTGGTGACGGCCGACAACTTCCTGCAAATGTTTTTCGGCTGGGAAGGCGTGGGCCTGTGTTCGTACCTGTTGATTGGATTCTGGTACGACCGGCCGTCGGCCAACGCCGCGGCGATCAAGGCGTTCGTCGTCAACCGGGTCGGCGATTTCGGCTTTGCCCTCGGCATCGTCGGCATCTTCTTTGTATTCGGCAGCATCGACTTCGACACGGTGTTCGCGGCCACCCCGGGCATGGTCGGCACCAGTATCGAATTCCTGGGCGGCAGATTCGATACGCTGACCGTATTGACGGTGTTGTTGTTCATCGGCGCGATGGGCAAGTCGGCGCAACTGGGTCTGCATACCTGGCTGCCGGACGCGATGGAGGGCCCGACGCCGGTCTCGGCGTTGATCCATGCGGCGACGATGGTCACCGCCGGCGTGTTCATGGTCGCGCGGCTGTCGCCGATTTTCGAATACGCCGACTTTACGTTGGCGTTGATCACCGTCGTCGGCGCGGTGACGGCGATTGTCGCCGCGTCGATCGGTCTCGTGCAAAACGACATCAAGCGCGTGATCGCCTATTCGACCTGCAGCCAGCTCGGCTACATGTTCTTTGCAATCGGTGTGTCGGCGTATCCGGTGGCCATCTTCCACCTGTTCACCCATGCGTTTTTCAAGGCGCTGCTGTTTCTGGGGGCGGGGTCGGTCATTCACGCGATGTCGAACGAACAGGACATGCGCAAGATGGGCGGCCTGTGGCGCAAGATTCCGCTGACCTATGCGCTGATGTGGATCGGCAGTCTGGCGTTGGCGGGTGCGCCGTTGTTCGCTGGCTACTATTCAAAAGACGCGATCCTCGAGGTGGCCTGGGGCGCCAATTCCGGGGTCGGCGACCTTGCGTTCCTGTTGGGTATCCTGGCGGCGGCGTTTACCGCGTTCTATTCGTGGCGGCTGATGTTCATGACCTTTCACGGCACGTCTCGCGCACCCGCCGAGGTCCAGGCCCATGTGCACGAATCACCGCCGATCATGACGGTGCCGCTGATCATCCTGGCGCTGGGCGCGGTGTTCGCCGGCATGCTGACGGCGGGGCTGTTCTTCGGCGAGGACACCCACTTCTGGGGCGAGTCGCTGTTGGTGCTGGAACACCATCAAGCGATCGAGGCCGCGCACCACGCGCCGTTCTGGGTCAAGGCATCGCCGACCGCGGTGGGGCTGGTCGGCGTTCTGATCGCCTGGTGGATGTATATCCGCCGGCCGGCGGCGCCGGCGCGGCTGGCGGCGGGCAACGGGCCGCTGTACCGGCTGTTGTTGAACAAGTGGTACTTCGACGAGATCTATGACGCGGTGTTCGTGCGCCCGGCGCAAAGGCTGGGAACGTTGTTCTGGCTCGGCGGCGATGGGCGCATCATCGACGGCTATGGCCCCAACGGCGTGGCGGCGCTGGTCGTCGATCTGGCGCGGCGGGCGACGCAACTGCAAACCGGCTACGTCTATCACTATGCATTCGCGATGCTGATCGGATTGGTCGCGGTGGTGTCGTGGGTTCTGCTGTGGGCCGGAGGCTGACGAATGGTCGATTGGCCCATCCTGTCGGTTCTGATTTTCCTCCCCGCGGTGGGGGCGGCGTTCATTCTGGTGATTCGTGGCGAGGCCGCCGTGGTGGCGCAAAACGCCCGCAGCGTCGCGCTGTGGACGTCGCTGATCACGTTTGGTCTGTCACTGTTGCTGTGGACCGGATTCGACACCACCACCGCGGCGTTTCAGTTCGAGGAACGGACGCCGTGGATCGCCGACGGCATCGACTATCACCTGGGCGTCGACGGCATCTCGATGCTGTTCATTCTGCTGACGTCGCTGTTGACACCGATCTGCGTGCTGGCGAGCTGGCAGTCGGTGCAGAGCCGGGTAAGGGAGTACATGATCGCGTTTCTGATCATGGAAACTATGATGATCGGTGTGTTCGCGGCGCTGGACCTGGTGCTGTTCTACTTGTTTTTCGAAGGCGGCCTGATCCCGATGTTTCTGATCATCGGCATCTGGGGCGCCGACAACAGGGTGTATGCAACGTTCAAGTTCTTTTTGTACACGCTGGCCGGTTCGGTGCTGTTTCTGCTGGCGATCCTGTGGCTGTTCTTCCAGTACGGCACCACCGATATCCCGGCCCTGATGGGCATCGGCATCGACCCGTGGTGGCAAAATCTGCTGTGGCTGGCGATGTTCGCCGCGTTCGCGGTCAAGATTCCGATGTGGCCGGTGCATACCTGGCTGCCCGACGCCCACGTCGAGGCGCCGACCGCCGGCTCGGTGATCCTGGCCGCGGTGCTGCTGAAAATCGGCGGATACGGCTTTCTGCGGCTGTCGATTCCGATCCTGCCGGACGCTTCGGTGTATTTCACGCCGTTGGTCTTTGCGCTGAGCGTCGTCGCGATTGTCTATACGTCGCTGGTGGCGCTGATGCAGGAGGACATGAAGAAGCTGATTGCCTATTCGTCGATCGCCCATATGGGGTTCGTGACCATCGGCGTGTTTACGTTCACCCAGACCGGCGTCGAGGGCGGCATCATGGTGATGTTGAGCCACGGGCTGGTTTCGGCGGCGCTGTTTCTGTGCGTCGGGGTTGTCTATGACCGCATCCATACCCGGCGCATCGACCGCTATGGCGGGCTGGTGCATCGCATGCCGGTGTACGCGGCGGTGTTGATGGTCTTTACGCTGGCCAATGTCGGCCTGCCGGGAACCAGCGGATTTGTCGGCGAATTCCTGGTGTTGGCCGGCGTGTTCCAGGTGAATACCTGGGTCGCGTTCTTTGCCGCCACCGGCGTCATCCTGAGCGCCTGCTATGCGCTGTGGCTGTACCGGCGGGTGATCTTCGAGGCGCTGACGAAGGCAGATCTGAAATCAATTCTGGATCTGAACCGGCGCGAAGTGGCGATCTTTGCGCCGCTGGTGGCGCTGGTGCTGCTGTTCGGCGTCTGGCCGATGCCGTTGCTGGACGTGTTTCACGCTTCGGTCGAGAACCTGCTGGCGCAGCACCAGTTGGCGACCGGGACGGCGCCGTTCGGCGAAACCCTGTTCGCGGGGAATTAGGCGATGACGTATCCCGTGCCCGCATTGGCGCCGGCGTTGCCGGAAATCTGGCTGGCGGTGGCGGCGCTGGCGCTGCTGTTGTTCGGTGTGATGCGCGGCGACGGCGCCACCCGGATCGTCGCCTGGGGCGCGGTGGCGGCGCTGGCGATTGCCGGCGTGCTGGTGGTGACGGGGCCGACCGACGGCGCGCAGACGTTTTCCGGCATGTTTGTCGCCGACCGCTTCGGCATATTCGTCAAGCTGCTTGTTCTGTTGGGGTCCGCCGCGGCGATCCTGATGTCACTCCGGTACCTTCGCGACGAAACGGTCGAGCACTTCGAGTATCCGGTACTGATCGTGCTGGCGACGGTCGGCATGATGATGATGGTCTCGGCGTCGGACCTGATTTCGCTGTATCTCGGTCTGGAATTGCAGAGCCTGTCGCTGTACGTGCTGGCCGCGTTCAAGCGGGATTCGGTCGCGTCCACCGAATCGGGGTTGAAGTACTTCCTGTTGGGGGCGCTGGCGTCGGGAATCTTCCTGTATGGCGCGAGTCTTGTTTATGGCTACACCGGGGCGACAGGCTTCGCCGCCATTGCCGCGGAAATCGAGGGCGAGGCGCAGCTGGGATTGTTGTTCGGCATGGCGTTTCTGATCGCCGGCCTGGCGTTCAAGGTATCCGCCGTGCCGTTTCATATGTGGACGCCGGACGTCTACCAGGGCGCGCCGACGCCGGTGACCGCGTTTTTCGCGGTGGCGCCGAAGATCACCTCGCTGGCGGTATTCATGCGGGTGATGCTGGAGCCATTCGGGGCGCTGGTCGACGACTGGTCGCAGATTCTGGTCGTACTGTCGGCGCTGTCGATGGGCCTGGGGGCATTCGCGGCAATTGGACAGACCAGCCTGAAGCGGCTGTTGGCGTACAGTTCGATCGGCCATGTCGGGTTTGCGCTGATGGGCCTGGCGGCGGGCACGGCCGAGGGCGCACGCGGCATTCTGATTTACGTCGCGGTGTATCTGGTGATGAACATCGGCGCGTGGGCCGTCGTGTTGACGATGCGGCGCGACGACGAGGGCCTGGTCGAGGGCATTGACGACCTGGCCGGCATGGGCCGCAACAGCCCGGTGCTGGCGCTGGCGATGGCGATCTTTCTGTTCTCGCTGGCCGGCATTCCGCCGATGGCCGGATTCTTCGCCAAGTTCTATGTGTTTCTGGCCGCGATCCATGCCGGGCTGTACTGGCTGGCGGTCATCGGCGCGTTGGCGACGGTGGTCGGCGCGTTCTATTACCTTCGGGTGATCAAGATCATGTACTTCGACGAACCGGCGCGGCCGTTCGAACGCGCGCCCCGAGAGTTGCGGTGGATCATCGCGGTCACCGCCGGGTTGACGCTGTTCTTCTTTCTGTTTCCCGGTGGCATGGTCGCCGAGGCGGATCTTGCGGCGCAGGCGTTGTGGAAGTGACGCCAGCGCTGCCACCGTTCTTTCATGTCCATGCTCTGGAAACCGTCGGGTCAACGAATGCCGAGGCATTGCGCCTGGCCGCGGCGGGCGCGCCGGCCGGAACGCTGGTCTGGGCGCGGGAGCAGAGCGGCGGGCGCGGACGTCGCGGCCGCATTTGGGAGTCGCCGCCGGGCAACCTGTACTGTTCGGTGCTGCTGCGGCCGAGTCCGGCGCGTGCCGACTGGGGGCAGGTGTCGTTCGTCGCCGCCGTCGCGCTGGCGGAGGCGGTCGCCCGCACCGCGCCCGGAATAGCAGCGCAGCTGAAATGGCCCAACGATGTGTTGGTCGCGGGCCGCAAACTGGCCGGTATCCTGCTGGAGGCGGACGGCGATGCGCTGGTGGCGGGGATCGGCGTCAACGTCGCCTCCCACCCCGACGGCGCGACATCGCTGGCGCGGGAAGGCGCCGCCGTTGCGGTGCCTTCGTTGCTGACCGGGATCGCGACCGCGTTTCAGGGCTGGCTGGAACGATGGGAGGTGGCGGGGTTCACGCCGGTGCGGGCGGCGTGGCTGCACCGGGCGGTTGGCCTGGGCGGCGCGGTGCAGGTGCGGCTGGCGGACCAGACGCTGTCGGGCACGTTCACGGCCCTGGACGAGGGCGGCGCGCTGGTGCTGGACGGCGGCCGGCGCATACTCGCCGGCGACGTGACGTTGGCGCCGGGGGCCTGAGGATGCTGCTCGCAATCGACTGCGGCAACACCAATATCGTCTTCGGACTGTTCGACGGTGATCGTCTGGCCAGCCGTCATCGCGCGCCGACGCCGCGGGGTCCGGTGGCCGGCATCGTCGACGGATGGTTGCGGCAGGAACGGATCGAAGCGAATTCGATCGACGGCGCGGTGCTGGCGACGGTCGTGCCGGTTCTCCGGACGCCGCTGGTCCAGATGGTCGCGCAGCAATTCGGATGCGCGGCGCTGGTCGTCGGCGAGAAAGGTGTGGCGATCGGTATGGACGTGCGCGTCGACCGGCCCGAGGAGGTGGGCGCGGACCGACTGGTGAACGCGGTGGCGGCACGGGAACAATTCGGCAGTCCGGTGATCGTGCTGGACTTCGGGACGGCGACGACTTTTGACGTGGTGGCCGCCAACGGCGACTATCGCGGCGGCGTCATCGCGCCGGGCGTCAATTTGAGCCTGGAGGCCCTGTACCACGCCGCCGCGCGGCTGCCGGAAGTGCGGGTGGCAAAGCCAGCCCGGGTGATTGGAACCGACACGGTGTCGGCGATGCAGTCGGGAATCTATTGGGGATATATCGGATTGATAGAAGGGATCGTTGGGCGAATTCGGGACGAGATGGACGCGGCGCCAAAGGTCGTCGCAACCGGTGGGCTCGCGCATCTATACGCGCAATCGACCGCTGTGATCGAGGCCGTCGATGCGGATCTGACGCTGCACGGTCTGCGCCTGGTGTGGGAGAGGAACCGCGGATGAGCAAAGGCGGATTGCGGTTCGTGGCGTTGGGGGGCGTCGGGGAGTTCGGCGCCAACGTCGCGCTGTACGGCCACGATGGCAAATGGCTGATGGTCGACTGCGGCATCGCCTTTGCCGACGGGACGGTGCCGGGCGTTGACCTTTTGGCCCCGGACCTGTCGTTCATTGTCGAACAGCGGGAGAATCTGGTCGGCCTGGTGTTGACCCATGCCCACGAGGATCATCTGGGGGCGGTGGCGCACGTCTGGCGTGAGCTGCAATGCCCGGTGTACGCGACGCCGTTCACTGCCGCGATCCTGCGCACGAAGTTGCAGGAAACCGGGTTGGCCGATCGCGTGCCGGTCCATGTCGTGGCGTTGGGCGGCAGCGCCGAAATCGGCGCATTTCGGGTTTCCTATGTTCCGGTCGCCCATTCGATTCTGGAGGCGCATTCGGTCGCCATTCGCACCCCGGATGGGCTGTTCGTCCACTCCGGTGACTGGAAGCTGGACGATGCGCCGTGCATCGGGCCGTTGACCGACGAGGCGGTACTGCGAAAGCTTGGCGACGAGGGCGTGACGGCGCTGTTCGGGGATTCGACCAACGCGATGACCGATGGGCATTCCGGATCGGAAGGCGCGTTGCGGAAAAGCCTGCGAGAGATCGTCGCCGGTTGCACGGGCCGGGTGGCGGTGACCCAGTTTGCATCGAACGCGGCGCGGATCGAAAGCGTCGTCCGGGCTGCGGCCGACAACGATCGCGAGGTCGTCGTCGCCGGGCGGTCGCTGTGGCGCACCATCGGCGCGGCCCAGGAATGTGGATACCTGCGTGATCTGCCGCCGCTGCTGGAGGAGGACGAGGCGCCGCATCTGCCGCCGCGCAATACGCTGTTGCTGCTGACCGGTTGCCAGGGCGAGGCGCGGGGGGCGATGAGCCGGGTCGCGTTCGGCGAGCATCGCAACGTGCGGCTGCGCCGGGGCGATACGGTGATCTTTTCGTCGAAGGCCATTCCCGGCAATGAACGCGAGATCGGCAGGGTGGCGAGCCAGTTGACCCGCTCCGGCGTCCGCGTCGTGACCGGGCGCGATTCGTTTGTCCATGTGTCCGGGCATCCGGCCCGCGACGAACTGGCGAAGATGATCCAGTGGCTGCGGCCGCGCATCGTTGTGCCGGTGCACGGTGAATTGACCCATCTGGAGGCCCACGCGGAACTGGCGCGGGCGCAGGGGGAGGTCGAGACCATCGTCGTCGAGAACGGCGCGATGCTGGAGATCGGCCCCGATGGGCCAAAGGTCGTCGGCGAGGTTGCATTCGGCAAGCGCGCGATCACGGCGGCGGGGCTGCGGGCGCTGGACAGTCCCGGCGTGACCGATCGCCGTCGAATGATGTTCAACGGCGCGGTCGCGGTGTTTCTGGTGCTGGACCCGGCCGGGAATCCGGTGTCGCCGCCCAGCGTCGTGTTGCGCGGGCTGGATGTCGAGAACGGCGTCGAGGCCGCCGCAACGGCGGTGGCCGAACGGATCGCCGATCTGCCGCGGGCGCGGCGGCGCGACGACGCGGAGATCGAACTGGCGGTGCGGCAGGCGCTGCGGGCGCAGTTTCGGCGGCGCTCGGCGCAGCGGCCGTCGATTGACGTCGAGATCGTGCGGCTGGACCGTGATGCGGTCGCGGTTTCGGCCCGGAAAGTGGAGAACGCCTGATGCCGTGGGTCAGCTTTCTCGCGATCTTCTTCGTCACCTGGTTTCTGGCGCTGTTCATCGTGCTGCCGATCGGCGTGCGGCGCGTCGACCAACCCGAACCGGGCCACGACGCCGGCGCGCCGCAACGGCCGCATATGTGGTGGAAGGCGCTGGGCGCGACCGGGATCGCCCTGGTCGCGACCGCGCTGATGTGGTGGGGGATCGGCGCCGGCCTGATTTCGTTCCGGGTGTAGCGGCGAACACCCGGTCCGGCGTTAAGGGTTCGGCTACCGGCAAGCGATATCCTGCACCGATGCAACGCGCGCCGTTCATGCTGCTGCTGTCGTGCGTCGAACCGGCGATGGCGCAGATGCCGGCGCCGGATCGCGCCGCCTGCGAGGCAATCGTTGCCCGCGCCGACCGTGACGCAGCGGTGCCGGGGGCGGCATTTCAGCCGGGGGTCGACGTGCGCGGCAACGCGGTCGCCGGCCCCGACCTCAATCCACGGCCAGAGATCGCATTGCCGGAAGAGTTCCGCATTCCGGTGCAGCCGCTGGTCGGCGCATTTCTCGACCGGCCGTTGCCCCCGGCCCTCGAAGGCATGCGAGCCGCCGCCGGAGAGCTGGTCGTGCGGCTATCGGACGGTCGCGTGACGTTCAACGGCGTCGTCGTCGGCGGTGATACCGATGCGGCGCTGATCGAGGCGTGCCGCAACCTGCTGGCCCCGCCGCCCGCCGACGATGCAGCGCCGCCCGCGCCCTAGTAGGCGCGGGAGATCAGGATTTGCTCGACGGCCTTGTCGCCGGTGAAGACGCAGCGGCCCGGGTCGGCGGGCTGGTCCAGCGGGGCGTTGCGGATCGTCAGCGCGAACGGTTTCAGCGCCGCCTCGACCGCCGCCAGTCCTTCGCCGGTCGGGCGCGACCACCCGACCCGCGCCCAGCCCTTGACCGCGGTGTCCGCGTCTTCGGAGTCCGGTCCGAAATAGTCGCCGAGGCCGGCGACGGATTCGATGCCGTCCACCAACAGGTCGTCGCGGCGCTTGCGCGCTTCGGTCAACAGCCCGGTCTGGATGCTGTCAAGCAATGGCGCGGCGGCGGCGATGAACTCGGCCCGCGGCAGCGCGTGAAAGTTCGCTTTGCCGTCGTCGCGGACCAGATCGTCGCGGCGCAGGAACGTGACCTGGCCGCCGTCGGCGTCGCGGCCCCCGACCTCGATGATGACCGGGGCGCCGCGGCGCACCCAGTCCCATCGCTTGTCCACCGGCTTCGCCGGTTTGGCATCGAGGTGGGCGCGGACCGGCGCGCCGAGCGCCGACAATGCGCGGAGTTCGGCGACCAGCGATTCGGCATAGGCCAGCACCGCCGCGTCCTCGGGTTTGCCGCGCACGATCGGCACGACGACGATCTGGTGCGGCGCGATCGCCGGCGGCAGGCGCAGGCCGTCGTCGTCGCCATGGGTCATGATGACGCCGCCGATCAGCCGCGTGCTGACCCCCCAACTGGTGGTGTGGCAAAGGGTCTCGACGCCCTCAGCGGACTGATAGCGGATGTTCTGCGCCTCGGCGAAGTGGGTGCCGAGGTAGTGGGACGTGCCGGATTGCAGCGCCTTGCCGTCCTGCATCATCGCCTCGATCGACCAGGTGCTGACGGCGCCGGGGAAACGTTCGTTCTCCGACTTTTCGCCGGCGATGACCGGCATTGCCAGCACGCTTTCGGCGAACGTGCGGTAGACCTCGAGCATCCGGTGGGTTTCGGCCATCGCGTCGGCTTCGTCGACGTGGGCGGTGTGGCCCTCCTGCCAAAGGAACTCGGTCGTGCGCAGGAACAGGCGCGGGCGCATTTCCCAGCGCACGACATTGGCCCACTGGTTGATCAACAACGGCAGGTCCCGGTAGCTGTGAATCCAGCGCTGGAAGGCGTCGCCGATGATTGTCTCCGACGTCGGCCGGACGATCAGCGGTTCTTCCAGCGCCGCGTCCGGGTCGACCTGAAGCTTGCCGTCGATGGTTTTCAGGCGGTGGTGGGTGACGACCGCCATTTCCTTGGCGAAGCCGTCAACATGCTCGGCTTCCTTGGCGATGAATCCGAGGGGAATGAACAGCGGGAAGTAGCAGTTTTCGTGGCCGGTTTCCTTGAAGCGGCGGTCGAGGTCCTGCTGGATGCGCTCCCAGATGCCCCAGCCCCACGGCTTGATGACCATGCAGCCGCGCACCGGCGACGTTTCGGCAAGGTCGGCGGCGCGAACGACCGCTTGGTACCATTCGGCGAAATTCCCGGCCCGGGTGACCGGCAACGCATTCCCCATGTTCTCCTCCGGCGCGGAAATCGAGGCCGGCGCGGGCGCCGGTGGCGGCGCGGCCATGCGCGACGGTATGATGGGCCGGCCGCCTTCTGGCCTTCGAAGTGCAATCATCCGACCGCTTTGTCAACGCCGATCACCGCCGCCGTCTTTCCGGGAGCCGCCTGACCTCGTGTTTTCGATGCTGGAATGGGGCATTGCCGCCCGCTACCTGCGGTCGCGCCGCGAAGGGTTCATTTCGCTGATCGCGTGGCTGTCGCTGATCGGCATCGCGCTTGGGGTCGCGACGCTGATCATCGTCATGTCGGTGATGAACGGATTCCGCGCCGAACTGCTGGACCGGATCCTGGGGGTCAGCGGCCATGTCGTCGTCCGTTCCGCCGACGGGCCGGTTGCCGACTACGAGGCGCTGGCCGGACGGATCGTCGCGCTGCCCGAGGTCGTGGAGGCGGTGCCGGTCATCGAGGGGCAGGTCATGGCGCTGGCCGGCAACGTCGCCCGCGGGGCGCTGGTGCGCGGGGTGCGGGCGGTGGACCTGGACGCCAACGATTTGATCGCCGGCCATATCGTCGAAGGATCGCTGGACGGGTTCCGCAACGGCGGCGGCGTCGTCGTCGGCTCGCGGCTGGCCGGTGGGTTGGGGCTGGGGGTCGGCGACCGCATCACGCTGGTCGCGCCAGAGACGAATGCGACACCGTTCGGCACCGCGCCCCGGATGAAGGCGTGGCCGATCGCCGCAATCTTCGAGGTCGGCATGTTCGAGTACGATTCTGGCCTGGTGTACGCGCCGCTGGACGGCGTGCAGGCGTTTTTCCGCATGAACGGACTGGTGGCGGCGGTGGAAGTTCGCATCACGAACCCCGAGGCGCCGGAGCAAGTGCGGCGGGCGATCCTGTCGCTGCAACCCGGGCTGCGGGTGCACGACTGGCGCGACACCAACGTGCAGTTCTTCAATGCGCTGGAGGTCGAACGGAACGTGATGTTCCTGATTCTGACGCTGATCATTCTGGTCGCGGCCCTGAACGTCATTTCCGGACTGGTCATGCTGGTCAAGGACAAGCGCGGCGACATCGCGATACTGCGGACGATGGGGGCAAGCCGCGGCATGGTGCTGCGGGTGTTCTTTCTGGCCGGCGCCGCCGTCGGCGTGATCGGCACGCTGGCGGGGTTCCTGCTGGGGCTGGGGTTCGCCGCCAACATCGAGGTGATTCGCCAATGGATTCAGGCGCTGCTGGGGACCGAACTGTTTTCGGCCGAGGTCTATTTCCTGTCGCAGCTGCCGGCGGTCGTCGATCCGGTTGAGGTCGCCGCGGTGGTGGCGATGGCGTTGGGGTTGTCGTTCCTCGCTACGTTGTATCCGTCGTGGCGGGCGGCGCGAACCGACCCCGTCGAGGTGCTGCGCAGTGAGTGAGGCGGCGCTCGTTCTGTCCGGCGTTCGCAAGAGCTATCGCGAGGGCCGCGGGCGATTGCCGGTGCTGACCGGAGTCGATTGTCGCGTCGCCCCCGGCGAGATGGTGGCGCTGGTCGGGCCGAGCGGATCGGGCAAGACGACGCTGTTGCAGATCGCCGGGCTGCTTGACCAGGCCGACGAAGGCGAGGTGCGGATCGAAGGGATCGACTGCGCCGCCCTCGGCGACGCGGCGCGGACTCGGGTTCGCCGCGACCGCCTGGGGTTTGTCTACCAGTTTCATCATCTGCTGGCGGAATTCACCGCCGTCGAGAACGTCGCGCTGCCGCAGCGCATCGCCGGACGGGGCAAGGCCGAGGCACGCGCGCACGCGGCGGCGCTGCTGGACCGCCTGGGGCTGAAAGAACGGCTGCGGCACCGCCCCGGCGAGCTTTCGGGCGGCGAGCGCCAGCGGGTCGCGATCGCCCGCGCCGTCGCCAATGGCCCGGCGGTTTTGCTGGCGGACGAGCCGACCGGCAATTTGGACCACCGCACCGCCGACCACGTCTTCGGCGCGTTGGTGGATCTGGTGCGGGACGGGCGGGTGGCGAGCCTGATCGCGACCCACAACACCGGACTTGCCGCCCGCATGGATCGGCGGCTTTCCCTACAGGATGGGGTGTTGGTCGAGGAATAGTCCACAAGACTTAGTGGCCGGTTCCCGCTGCGTTCCCTTGGGGCGGGGCGAACTTCGTGGAATCATCGGCGATGTCCCACGCCGGATTCGTCCACCTTCGCGTCCACAGCGCCTATTCGCTGTCGGAGGGGGCGATCCGTGTGAAGGAGGCGGTGGGGCTGGCCCATCATCTGCGGATGCCGGCGCTGGCGATCACCGACACCGGCAACCTGTTCGGCGCGCTGGAATTTGCCGCCGCCGCCGCCGAGGCCGGCGTCCAGCCGATCGCCGGATGCGCGCTGGGGCTTTCGCGCGCGGAAGACGTCCAGCCGGGCGGACGGACGGCCGAGCCGGATCGCATCGCGCTGCTGGCCCGGAACGAAGCCGGGTACCGAAACCTGATGGCGCTGTCGAGCGCCGCCTATCTGGAAACCGAACCGTCGGCGACGCCACAGGTGTCGTGGGAAAAACTGGCCGCGCACGCCGACGGCCTGCTGGTGCTGACCGGCGGCATCTCCGGGCCTGTCGGCAGGTTGTTGCTGGAAAGCCGCGCGGATGCGGCGGTGGCGGCGCTCGGGCGACTGGCGAAGGCGTTCCCCGGCGCGCTGTATGTCGAGGTGCAGCGCCACGGCAATCCCGACGAGGACAGCATCGAGGAGGCGATGATCGACCTGGCCTACGCGGCGGAACTGCCGCTGGTGGCCACCAACGAGGTGTATTTCGCCGCAGCGGATATGCACGAAGCCCACGACGTGTTGCTGTGCATCGCCGGCCATGCGCTGCTGAGCGACGAGGAACGCCGCCACGTCACCACCGAACACCGCTTCAAGACCGCGGAGGAAATGCGGCAGTTGTTCGCCGATCTGCCGGAGGCGGTGGACAATACCCTGGTCATCGCCCAACGGTGTTCGTACATGCCGCCGCGGCGCGACCCGATTCTGCCGCGCTATCCAGGCGCCGAAGGCCGCAGCGAGGAAGAAGAACTTCGCATGCTGGCCGGGGCCGGATTGGACGAACGCCTGGGCGCCCGGTCCGGCAAAGACGCCGACGCCTATCGCCGGCGTCTGGACTATGAGCTGGACGTCATCGTCGACATGGGCTTTGCCGGATATTTTCTGGTGGTGGCGGATTTCATCCGCCATGCCCGCAGCATCGGCATTCCGGTCGGGCCGGGGCGCGGCTCCGGCGCCGGGTCGGTGGTCGCGTGGGCGTTGCAGATCACCGACCTGGACCCGCTGGAGTTCGGATTGCTGTTCGAACGGTTCCTGAACCCGCACCGGGTGTCGATGCCGGATTTTGACATCGATTTCTGTCAGGAACGCCGCGACGAGGTCATCCGCTACGTGCAGCAGCGGTATGGTGACGACCGGGTGGCGCAGATCATCACGTTTGGCACGCTGCAGGCGCGGGCGGCGATCCGCGACGTCGGCCGGGTGCTGGAGGTGCCGTATGGATTAGTCGACCGCATCGCCAAGATGGTCCCGAACAATCCCGCCGCGCCGGTGACGCTGGCCGAGGCCATCGACGGCGAGCCGGCGTTGCAGGCCGAAGCGGACAAGGATGAACGAATCGCCCGGACGCTGGATATCGCGCAGAAGCTGGAAGGGCTGTACCGCCACGCGTCCACCCATGCGGCAGGGGTGGTGATCGGCGACCGTCCATTGATCGAGCTGGTGCCGCTGTATCGCGATCCCCGTTCGGACATGCCGGTGACACAGTTCTCGATGAAGTATGTCGAAGCCGCCGGGCTGGTGAAGTTCGACTTCCTGGGGCTGAAGACGTTGACGGTGCTCGACAAGGCGGTGCGGCTGATCCGCGCGCGCGGCTACGACGGCATCGACATCTCGCAACTGCCGCTGGACGACGCCGCGACCTATGAAATGCTGTCGCGCGGCGAAACGGTCGGCGTGTTCCAGCTGGAAAGTTCGGGCATGCGCGATCTGGTGCGGGAGGTCGTGCCCGGCGGCATCGAGGACATCATCGCCATTGTCGCGCTGTACCGCCCCGGCCCGATGCAGAACATTCCGAAGTACGTCGCAGCCAAGCACGGGCGCGAGGAGCCGGAGCAGCTGCACGAACTGATCGAGCCGGTGGTGTCGGATACCTATGGCGTCATCATCTATCAGGAACAGGTGATGCAGATCGCCCAGGTCTTTGCCGGGTTTTCGATGGCCGAGGCCGACACGCTGCGCCGGGCGATGGGCAAGAAGATCAAGTCGGAGATGGATGCGCTGCGCGGGCGCTTTATCGAGGGCGCCCAGGCCAAGGGTGTGTCGGCGGCGCGCGCCAGCCACGTCTTCGATCTGGTCGATCGCTTTGCCGGCTATGGATTCAACAAGGCGCATTCCGCAGGCTACGCGCTGATCGCCTATCAGACCGCGTATCTGAAGGCCCACCATGCGGTCGAGTTTCTGGCCGCGTCGATGACCGTCGATACCGGCAACACCGACAAACTGAACGATTTCAAAAAAGAGGCGGCGCGGCTCGGGATTCCGCTGTTGCCGCCGGACGTGAACCGCTCCGGGGTCGAGTTCACCGTCGAGGAAGCGGACGGCGTGCCGGCGATCCGCTATGCGCTGGCGGCGGTGCGAAACGTCGGCGGCCCGGCGATGGCGGCGCTGGTGGCGGAACGGGAGCGGGGCGGGGCGTTCACCGGACTCTCGGATTTCGCCGCCCGCATCGACCCGCGCGCAGTCAACCGCCGCCAGATCGAAAACCTGGCGCTGGCCGGCGGGTTTGACAGTCTGCACGCGAACCGCGCCGAGGTCGCCGCCAATGTCGAGACGATTCTGTTGCATGCCAACGCCGCCGCGGCGGACCGCGACGACGGCCAGGCCAGCCTGTTCGGTGAAGGCGGGAGCGAGCGGCCGTTCGTGCTGAAGCCAGCGGCGCCATGGAGTTCGGCGGACATCCTGCGCCACGAGCGCGACTCGATCGGCTACTACCTGTCGGCGCACCCGATGGAGGCGTATGGCGATGTCGTCGCGGCGCTTCGGGTCGTGCCGCTGGCCGTCGCCGCCGCGCGGGCGCAGGCGGGGGCGAAATCGCTGTTGCTGGCCGGGGTCGTGGACCGCAAGCAACAGCGGCGGTCGGCGCGCGGCAACCGGTTTGCCTTTGTTACCCTGTCGGACACTTCGGGCGACCTCGAAATCATGGTTTTCTCCGAGAGGCTGGCTGACGCCGGGGAGCTGCTGGAGCCGGGGAGCGCGGTGCTGGTGACGGCCGAGGCGCGCCTCGAGAACGATTCGGCGCGGTTTTCGGCGACGCAGATCGAATCACTTGCGGATGCCGCCGCCCGGCTGCCAGCGACGCTGGAAGTGGAGGTGGCCGACCAGGGTCCGGTGCCGGAACTGCGCCGCGTGCTGGGCCAGGGGAACGGCGGCAAGGCCCGGGTGTTCGTTGTCGTGCGGCCTCCGGGCCAGGGCCGCGAAGTCCAGATCGAGCTGGCCGGACGGTTCGGCGTCACCCCGGCGATCCACGAAGAGCTGTCGCGGATCACCGGCGTACTGGAGGTGCGGCGGTCGGGCGCGCCGGGCACTTGAATCGGGGGCGCGCAGGGAGTATCAACCTCCGGCGGTCCGGATCGGGCCGTGATGCAAAACCACACGCAGGTTCGCGGACGCCGGATCCCCCGGAGTGTCCGTTCCGGTGCCCCGGTGGGGCCAACCCCTGCGGCGGATGAACCGGAGCAACGTATGACCATGCCGACGTTTACAATGCGTCAGCTGCTGGAAGCTGGCGTGCATTTCGGCCACCGTACCTATCGGTGGAACCCCAAGATGGCCTCGTATCTGTACGGGGCGCGGAACGGCATCCACATCATCGATCTGCAACAGACCGTGCCGCTGTTTCACCGGGCGCTGGAGGCGGCGCGCGACGCGGTCGCCGGCGGCGGACGCGCGCTGTTCGTCGGCACGAAACGGCAGGCGGCGGAGCCGATCGCCGCCGCCGCCAGAACGTGCGGGCAATACTACGTCCAGCATCGCTGGCTGGGCGGGATGTTGACCAACTGGAGCACGATGTCGGTTTCGATCAAGCGCCTGAAGGAACTCGACGGCATGTCCGACGAGGAAACCCAGGGGCTGACGAAAAAGGAGCGGTTGCAGCTCGAGCGCGAGCGCGAAAAGCTGGAACGTTCGCTGGGCGGCATCAAGGACATGGGCGGACTGCCCGATATCCTGTTCGTCATCGACACGAACAAGGAGGAGATCGCGATTCAGGAGGCCCGCAAACTGGGCATTCCGGTCATCGCTATTCTGGATTCCAACTGCGACCCCGACGGCATCGACTATCCCATTCCCGGCAACGACGACGCCTCGCGTGCGATCACGCTGTACTGCGATCTGATGGCGCAGGCGGTGCTGGACGGCATCCGCGAGGAAATGGCGGTCCGCACCGATGTCGGCGAAGCCGAGGTGCTGCCGGGCGAGGCGGCGCCACAGGCAAGGCTGCACGGCAGGAAGCCGCGCGGCGATGGCGCCACAAAGCCGATGGTGCGCAAAGCCCCGGCGGCGCTGACCGCGGATCCCGCGCCGGAGATTGCCGGCCGCGCCGCGCCGGAGGCGGATTTGCCGGTCGCTGCCAAGCCGGTCGTGACCAAGCTGGCGGTGGCCAGCGACGCATCCGCGGGCGCGGCGGACGCCACGAAGGAAACGCCGTCGGCGAAGTCCTGAAGCCGCGGACATACCCATGACGAGGATCGGATTACTGTGAGCGATATCTCCACCGCCCAGATCAAGGAACTCCGCGAGCGCACCGGCGCCGGGATGATGGACTGCAAGAAGGCGCTGACCGAATCCGGCGGCGACATGGAAGAGGCCATTCAGTGGCTGCGTTCCAAGGGGCTGGCGGCGGCGGCGAAGAAAGCGGGCCGCATCGCCGCCGAAGGGCTGGTCGCCGTGGCCGTCGACGGCCCGCAGGGCGTCGTCGTAGAAGTGAATTCGGAAACCGACTTTGTTGCCCGCAACGAGCAGTTTCAGGAGCTGACGGCGGGCATCGCCGCGGCGGCGCTGGCGGTCGGCGGTGACACCGGCGCGACCGCGGCGGCGCCCTATGCCGGCGGTCCCGCCACGGTGGCCGAGACGGTGCAGACGATGGTCGGCACCATTGGCGAGAATCTGAGTTTCCGCCGCGCCGCCGGTATCCGCGTCAACAAGGGGGTGGCGGTTCCCTATGTGCACAACGCCGTTGTTCCGAACATGGGCAAGATCGGCGTGCTGGTCGGTCTGGAGTCCGGCGGCGACCCGGAAGTTCTGACCACTCTGGGCAAGCATCTGGCGATGCACGTCGCCGCGACCAGCCCGAAATCGGTGACCGTCGCCGACTTGGACCCGGCAATTGTCGCCGCCGAGCGCGCGGTCTTCATCCAGCAGGCAAAGGAAAGCGGCAAGTCGGACGAGATTGCTGAAAAGATGGTCGAGGGGCGGTTGCGGAAGTTCTATGCCGAGGCCGTGCTGATGGAGCAGGTCTGGGTCATCGACAATGAAACGCGCGTTTCCAAGGCCGTCGAAGAAGCCGCCGCCGCGGCCGGGGCGCCGATCCGGATCGCCGGGTTCGTCCGCTTTGCCCTGGGCGAGGGCATTGAAAAGCGCGAGGAAGATTTCGCCGCAGAGGTCGCCGCGGCGCAGGGCGGCTGACGCCGGGCGCGGCGCGTCTGATGGAAGCCTCCGCACGGTATCGCCGCGTTCTGCTGAAGCTGTCGGGTGAAGCCTTCGCCGGTGCCGCGCCGCAGGGGATCGACTATGGCGTCGTCGGGCGCATCGCGGCCGACATCGCCGACGTGCAGCGCTCGGGGACCGAAGTGTGCCTGGTCATCGGCGGCGGCAACATCGTGCGCGGCGCCGATGCGGCGAAGGTCGGCATGGAGCGGGCCAGCGCCGACTACATGGGCATGCTGGCCACCGTCATCAACGCGCTGGCGATGCAAAACGCGCTGGAATCGGCGGGGGTGACGACCCGGGTGTTGTCGGCCATTCCGATGTCCAGCGTCTGCGAGCCGTATATCCGGCGGCGGGCGCTGCGGCACATTGAAAAAGGCCGCGTGGTGATCTTCGCCGGCGGCACCGGAAACCCGTATTTTACGACGGATTCGGCGGCTGCGTTGCGGGCCGCCGAAATGGGCTGCGACGCCCTGATGAAGGGGACCCAGGTGGACGGAGTCTATGATTCCGACCCCAAGACGAACCCGAGCGCAAAGCGCTATACTTCGCTGAGCTACCGCGACGTGTTGTCGAACGACCTGAAGGTCATGGATGCTTCGGCGATTTCGCTGGCGCGCGAGAACGGCATTCCGATTGTCGTGTTCTCGATCCATCGGCCCGGCGCCTTTGCCGGGGTCGTATCGGGCAACGGCACCTGGACCACGATCACGGAAACGGAGTGAAGTAGTGGCCACATTCGATCTCGACGATCTTGAACGAAGGATGAAGGGCGCGATTGAGGATCTGAAGCGCGAGTTCGCCGGACTGCGTACCGGCCGCGCCTCGGCCAGCCTTCTGGAACCGGTACAGGTCGAAGCCTACGGTTCGATGGTGCCGCTGAACCAGGTGGCCAATGTCAATGTCCCGGAGCCGCGGCTGCTTTCGGTCCAGGTCTGGGACAGGTCGCTGGTGCAACCGGTGGAGAAGGCGATCCGCAGTTCCAGTCTGGGACTCAATCCATCGGTGGATGGCGCTACGGTGCGGGTGCCGTTGCCGGAATTGACCGAAGAACGCCGCCGCGAACTGACCAAGGTGGCGGCCAAGTACGCCGAGGATCACCGCATCGCGATTCGCAACATTCGCCGTGACGGCATGGATGTTCTGAAGGCGCAGGAAAAGAAGGGCGAGATTTCGAAGGACGAGCATCACAGTCAGGGTGCAAAGGTGCAGGAGTTGACCGACAGGTTGGTCGCCCGCATCGACGAAATGCTGGCCACCAAGGACCAGGAAATCATGCAGGTGTAGCCTCCGGAATGGTGGCGATTGAGGAACAGGATACGGCGGACGGTCCGCCTGTGCATGTCGCCATCATCATGGACGGCAACGGGCGCTGGGCCCTGGCGCGCGGGCTGCCTCGCCTGGCCGGGCACGAACGCGGCGCCGAGGCGGTGCGGCGCGCCGTTCAGGCATGCCGCGAAACCGGGATCGACATCCTGACGCTGTATGCGTTTTCGTCCGAAAACTGGAAGCGTCCACCGGCGGAGATCGACGATCTGATGGGGCTGCTGCGGATCTATCTGCGGCGCGAGATCGCCGATCTCGATTCCCGCGGGGTGCGGTTGCGCTTTATCGGCAGCCGCAATCGCCTGGCCCCGGACATCATCGGCCTGATTGAGGAGTCCGAGGCCAAGACGGCGGCGAACACCGGATTGATGCTTGTCATCGCACTGAATTACGGCGCCCGCGCCGAAATTACCCGCGCCGCGCAAAGGCTGGCGGAGGACGTGGCGGCGGGGACGCTTTCGCCGGCGGCGATCGACGAGGAGGCATTGGCGGCGCGAATGGAAACCGCCGGCATCCCGGACCCGGACCTGCTGATTCGCACCAGCGGCGAAAAACGGCTGTCGAATTTTCTGCTGTGGCAGTCGGCATATACCGAGCTGGTGTTTCTGGACATCTGCTGGCCGGACTTTTCGAAAGACTATCTTGAGGCGGCGATCGATGAGTATCACCGCCGCGACCGCAGATTCGGCGCCTCCCGTGGATAACACGCTGCGGCTGCGCGTCGTTTCCGGAGTTGTTCTGGCCGGAACAGCGGTGGCCGCGGTGGCGGCCGGCGGCGCCGTGTTCACCGGCCTGGTGGTCGCCGCCGTCGTGCTGATCGCCTGGGAATGGGACCGCCTGTGCGGCGGAACCGGCTGGGGGCTGGTGCCGTCGCTCCACGCCGGGACCGCCGTCTTGACGGTGCTGCTGGCGACCAACGGCGCCTGGGCGACCGCCGCCGCC
>JAQBXG010000173.1 GCA_027625125.1 Pseudomonadota bacterium | reverse complement strand
GGCTTTCGCCGGCGCCCGAAACCAAACCCGGCAGTTTCAACAGCTTAGGCGCTGGTGCCGACGTCTTCCCGGCGCTCGGAATAGATGTGCAGCGGATGGGCGCGGCCTTCGACCACCTCGGAGTTGATGACCACCTCCTCGACACCGTCGAGGCCGGGCAGCTCGAACATCGTGTCGAGCAGAATCAGTTCCAGAATCGACCGCAGCCCGCGCGCGCCGGTCTTGCGGTGGATCGCCTTGCGCGCGATCGCCGTCAACGCGTCGTCCGAGAACGTCAGCTTGGTCCGTTCCATTTCAAACAGACGCTGGTACTGCTTGACCAGGGCGTTCTTCGGCTCGGTCAGAATCTGGATCAACGCGTCGTGGTCCAGGTCGGTCAACGTCGCCAGCACCGGCAAGCGACCGACGAACTCCGGAATCAAACCGAATTTCAACAGATCCTCCGGCTCGACACCCTTCAGGATTTCGCCGGTCTTGCGGTCGTCGGGCGAGCGTACGTCGGCGCCGAAGCCGATCGACGTTCCCTGCCCGCGGGCGGCGATGATGCGCTCCAGACCGGCAAACGCGCCGCCGCAGATAAACAGGATATTGGTCGTATCGACCTGCAGGAACTCCTGCTGCGGGTGCTTGCGTCCGCCCTGGGGTGGCACCGAGGCGACGGTCCCCTCCATGATCTTCAGCAACGCCTGCTGCACGCCTTCGCCCGAGACGTCGCGGGTAATCGACGGGTTGTCCGACTTGCGGCTGATCTTGTCGACCTCGTCGATATAGACGATGCCGCGCTGGGCGCGCTCAACATTGTAGTCGGCGGCCTGCAGCAATTTCAGGATGATGTTTTCGACATCCTCGCCAACATACCCCGCCTCGGTCAGCGTCGTCGCGTCGGCCATCGTGAACGGCACATCCAGAATCCGCGCCAGCGTCTGCGCCAACAGCGTCTTGCCGCAGCCGGTGGGTCCCAACAGCAGGATGTTCGATTTCGCCAGCTCGACGTCATTCGATTTCGCGCTGTGGCTCAGGCGTTTGTAATGATTGTGCACCGCGACCGACAGCACCCGTTTCGCATGGTCCTGGCCGATCACGTAGTCGTTCAGCACGCCGGCGATATCCTCTGGCGTCGGTACGCCGTCCGAAGTCTTGACCAGCGTGCTCTTGTGTTCCTCGCGGATGATGTCCATGCACAGCTCGACGCATTCATCACAGATGAACACGGTCGGACCTGCGATCAGCTTGCGGACCTCATGCTGGCTCTTGCCGCAAAACGAGCAATACAGGGTGTTTTTTGAATCGCCGGATTTTGTCATACACACCACCGATGCCCGCGGAGTTCGCCGGCGATCCCTTTGCGTCCCAAGATGTTAGCCACACGCCGCGCCCGCGAACAACCCCATTCAGGGGCAAACGTGCGGGGAAAGGGAGAGGACTTGCGGCATCTGACGGTGAACCCACGTTAGTGCGGACAGAGTCAACAAACCGTTAACGACGCCCGGCGCTCAGGCGTCCTGCGACTTCCCCTTCTTCTTGCCGTCGCCCTCGTCGCCCGCCGGAACCGGACGGGTCTCCAGGATGTCGTCGATGATGCCGAAATCTTTCGCCGCAGCGGCAGTCATGAACGTATCCCGATCGACGCTCTTTTCGATCTTTTCCAGCGACTGGCCGGTGTGCTTGACGTAGATCTGGTTCAGACGCGCGCGCAAATCCAGTATCTCCCGCGCCTGGATTTCGATGTCCGAGGCCTGCCCCTGGGTGCCGCCATGCGGCTGGTGGATCATGATGCGGGCATTCGGAAGCGCGAACCGCATGCCGGGAGCGCCCCCGGCCAGAAGCAGCGACCCCATCGACGCCGCCTGGCCGACGCACAGCGTCGAAACCTTTGGCCGCACATACTGCATCGTGTCGTAGATCGCCAGCCCCGACGACACGACGCCGCCCGGCGAGTTGATATAGAACGAGATGTCCTTCTGCGGGTTTTCCGCCTCCAGAAACAGGAACTGGGCGGTGATCACGCTGGCCACGTGGTCGTCGACGGCGCCGGTCAGGAACACGATGCGTTCCTTCAGCAACCGCGAATAGATATCGTAGGCCCGTTCGCCGCGGTTGGTCTGTTCGACCACCATCGGCACCAGGCCCTGCATGCGGGGCTCGCCGCTCATTTCGTTTCCTTTACCTTGGCGTCTTTCGAGGCCTTTGCGGCCCCCGACTTCGCCTTGCCGCCGGCCTTTGGTTTTGGCGTCGCGCCGATCGGCGCCGTGGTTTCGTCGGTCAACTCGTCCTGGCTGACGGTCCGCTCGGTGACCTTCGCGACCTCCAGCACAAAATCGACGACCTTGTCCTCGATGATCGGACCGCGCAGCATCTCGGCTTCCTGCGGATGGCTGCGGAAGTGATTGAACACCGCCTGCTCCTGTCCCGGATACCGCATCGCGTGGTCCTGAATGGCGCGGTCGAGTTCGTCCTGCGAAACCTCGATATTCTTGCGGCGACCGACTTCCGCAAGGAGCAGTCCCAGCCGCACCCGCCGGGTGGCGATGTCGCGATACTGCGTTTCCAGTTGCTCATCGGACAGGCCCTCGTCGTCGGGATCGGGCTCGCCGCGTTTGCGGGCCGCCTCGACCTCGCGCCAGATGGTCTGGAACTCGGACTCGGCCATGCCGGGCGGCACCTCGAATTCGTGCATTTCGGCAAGCTTGTCCAGCAGCGCCCGCTTCACCCGGCGGCGTGAAATCGCCGCGTAATCCTTTTTCAACTGGTCGGTAACCGCCTCGCGCACCTTTTCCAGGGATTTCAGCCCCAGCCGTTCGGCCAGCTTTTCATCCACCGCCGATGCTTCCGGCACTTGCACGCTCTTGACCGTGGTATCGAACACCGCCTCGCGACCGGCCAGGTGGTCGACGCCGTAGTCGGTCGGGAACGTACAGGTCACATCGATCCGGTCGCCGGCCTTCGCGCCGACCAGTTGGTCCTCGAAGCCGGGAATGAACTGGCCGGCGCCCAGCTCCAGGCGAATGCCCTCGGCGGTGCCGCCGTCGAACGCCTCGCCGTCGATGCGGCCGACAAAGTCCAGCATGACGACATCGCCTTCGGCCGCGGCCTGTCCCTCGGGCGCATCGGCAAATGTCTTTTGCGCGTCCGCCAGGCGCTGTAATGCCGCGTCGACATCCTTTTTCGACGGATCCGCGACCAGGCGCTCGACCTCGACCTTCGAATAGTCGCCGACCTCGATTTCGGGCATCAGCTCGACATTCAGCGTGTACTCCAGGTCCTGGCCTTCCTCGAAACTGTCGATCTCGATCTTGGGCTGAAGCGCCAGGCGCAGAGCACGTTCGGCGATGGCGGCCTGGGTCGCCGTGTTGACCGTCTCCTCCAGCACCTCGCCCAGCAACGACTTGCCATAGCGCTGCCGCAGCAGCTTCGCCGGCACCTTGCCGGGGCGGAAGCCGGGCAGACGCGCCGTCGCGCGCAACTGATCGAGCCGCGCCGTCATGCGGTCCTCGACGTCCTTGGCCTCCACCTTGATCTTGTATTCGTGGCGAAGGCCTTCGATGTTCGATTCGGTTACCTGCATCTGATTGGACCCCGCGTTTGCGCGCCGGCGCTGGTGCGGCTGGAGGGACTCGAACCCCCAAGCCCGAAGGCACATGCTCCTAAGGCATGCGTGTCTACCAGTTCCACCACAGCCGCG
>JAQBXG010000172.1 GCA_027625125.1 Pseudomonadota bacterium | reverse complement strand
AAACCGCCGCCGAGATAGGGTGCGCTGCCCATCTGCCAGAACAGCCAAGACAGGCACTCGGCCCGCGCCGATGGGTCGCGCGGCACGAAGGCGTCGAACTTTTCCGCCAGATACAGCAGGATCGCGCCGGATTCGAACACGCGCGTCGGCGGCGATGTGCTCTGATCGAGCATGGCGGGAATCTTCGAATTGGGATTAATCGCCACGAACCCGCTGCCGAACTGTTCGCCCTCGCCGATCCTGATCAGCCAGGCGTCATACTCTGCATCGGTCTTGCCGAGTGCCAGAAGCTCTTCCAGCAACACCGTGACCTTGACGCCGTTGGGGGTCGCCAGGGAATAAAGCTGGTGCGGATGCTTGCCGACCGGCAGTTCGTGTTCATGGGTGGCGCCGGCGATGGGACGGTTGGTCTGGGCCCATTTCCCGCCGCTTTCTTTGTCCCATTTCCAGACCTTGGGCGGGGTGTAAGACGAAATGTCGGTCATGCGCGCTGCTTTCCTGTTGTGATCGGGACCGCGTAAGCGGGAATAAGGGGCGGGTCAAGAGCTTCGGTCGATTCCCTCTCCCGCCGAAAGTGTATCCTTAGATGCGGGAGATGTGGGGCGGTTCGGGAGCAAGCTGGTGCTGTTGGAAGGCGAACAGGCGTTGCTTGCCGATCACGAACACCGCGAACGCCGGCAGTAGCAACGACGCCAGCGCCGGATCGAGCACATTCAAGCCGCCGGTGAACGCGCCGAACGCCGGCAAAATAAGACGGCGGCGATCGGTGCCGAAGCAGCGGCCCGAAAGGCGCCGGCCGCGGGTGCGCACCGACGCCTTGGGGTGGAAATGCCCCGACACCTCACCCGATGGCAGCACCCCGGTCGCCGCCTCATGGCGCAGGGTCAACGGGCCCACGACCAGCGAATCGGCAGCTGTGCCGCCCAGTTCCGGCGGCGGCGCCGGATCGTGGTTGCCGGTGATCCACACCCAATCGGTGCGCGCCACCAGACGGCGCAGCCGCGCCCGGTCGGACGGCGCCATGCGGCCGGGCCCGCCCAGATCGTGGAAACTATCGCCGAGACAAACGACACGGCGCGGCTGGTGCCGGCGGCACACGCGCTCCAACCGCGCTAAAGTCTCGCCGGTATCATAGGGCGGCAACCAGGCGTCGCCCCGCGCGGCGAAGGCCGAACCTTTTTCGAAATGCAAATCGGCGACCACCAAAATGCGCGCTTCCGGCAACAGCATGGCGCCGCTGGGATCGGCTAGTACCGGCATCCCGGCGAGGGTGAACGTCACGCCCCCGTCCGACGGCGCGACGGGCTCCGTATCGTGGTTTTGAGCCCTCATATCAGCGGTAATTCCTTGACGTCGCTGCCGGCCATGGCCTCGGCGACCAAATCTTCGGCGTTCTCGCCGAGCAGTTCATCGATTGCCGCGCCGTAGACGCTCTCGCGGCCGATCTCGAGCAATACCGGCACCGCCAGCGGCGAAACCCGGTCGAGTTGCCGATGGGTGATCCGCCCGCGTATGCGCGCCAACATGTCGGCGAGCCGGCGGATGTCGGTGAGCCCCGACGCGGCGTCGGCCCGGGTCGCGCGTAGCAATATGTGGTTGGGTTCATGGCTGCGCAGCACGTCATAGATCAGGTCCGAATTAAACGTCACCTGACGCCGCGATTTCTCCTCGCCGGGATGGCGGCGCTGTATCAGGCCGGCGATCACCGCGACATTGCGGAAGGTGCGCTTGAGCATACTCGATTCGGCCATCCATGCCTCCAGATCGTCGCCCAGCATATCCTCGGCGAACAATTGATCGATCTGTTCGGCGGCCTCCAAGCTCCAGATCGCCAGCACATAGTCGGTGGCGACAAAGCCCAACGGCTTCAGCCCCATCCGTTCCATCCGCCGGGTCAGCAACATGCCCAGGGTCTGATGGGCGTTGCGGCCCTCGAAACAATAGGCCACCAGATATTGCTTGTTGCCGCGGGGGAAGGTTTCGACCAGCAGCCCCTCGGCGCTCGGCATCACCGAACGCCACAGCTGGGCGTCAAGCCATTCGCGCACCTGGCCGGGAAAATTGCGCCATCGGTTCGGTTCGGCCAAGGTCGCGCGAACCCGGGCCGCCAGATGGGTCGATAGCGGCAACCGCCCGCCCATATAGGCGGGCACCGCCGGGGCGTCGCCGCCGCCCGGCCGGGTGATGACGTCGGTGTCGCGCACCTCGACGAATTCGAGCAGGCGGCCGGCGAAGGCGAAGGTATCGCCGGCGGTCATGTAATTGACGAAATGCTCCTCGACCTCGCCCAAGACGCGACCGCGGCCCAGGCGCACCTTGAGGGTCGGCGCCTCGACGATGGTGCCGACATTCATGCGGTAATCGCGCACCACCGTCGGCGAGGCGACAGTGAAGAGGCCGTCGGGGCCTTGGCGCAGCCGCCGGTACTTCTCGTAATTGCCCAGGACATAGCCGCCGGTGGCGACAAAGCCGAACACATCGTCGAAGTCGCGCCGCGACAGGCCGGCATAGGGCCCCGCCTTGCGGACCTCGCCGTACAGCGCCGCCGGGTCGACCGGCCCGGAACAGGCGACGCCGAGCACATGCTGGGCCAGCACATCGATACCGCCGGGCTTCTCGGGCGCGCCATCGAGGGTGCCTTCGGTAACGGCGTCCAACGCGGCGCGGCATTCGAGCATTTCGAACCGGTTGGCCGGCACCAGCACCGCGCGGCTGGGTTGGTCGAGCCGGTGGTTGGCGCGGCCGATCCGCTGCAGCAAGCGGGTCGACCCCTTCGGCGCGCCGACCTGGATCACCAGATCGACCGCCGCCCAGTCGACGCCGAGATCGAGCGAAGAGGTGGCCACCACCGCGTCGAGATCGCCGCGCGCCATCGCCGCCTCGACCTTGCGCCGCTGCTCGACGGCGAGGCTGCCATGGTGCAGCGCGATCGCCAGATTGTCGTCGTTGATGCGCCACAGTTCCTGGAACACGATCTCGGTTTGGGCGCGGGTATTGACGAAGACGATAGCGGTGCCGGCGCCGCGCAGCAGATCGTAGACCTCCGGCAGGGCATGTACGCCCATATGCCCCGACCAGGGCAGGCGCGCCGCGGTTTCGAGGATGCTGATGTCGGGCGCGGCGCCAGGATCACCGGTCACCAGGCGAACGCCGCCACCTTTGCCGTCCGGCGACAGCCAGCGCGCCAGCCGCGCCGGATCGGCGACCGTGGCGCTGAGGCCGACCCGGCGACAATGGGGCGCCAATGCCGACAGGCGCGCCAGGCCGAGCGACAGCAGATCGCCGCGTTTATTGTCCTCCAGCGCATGCAGCTCATCGACGATGACGCAGCGCAAATCGCCGAAGATCGCCGGCGCGTCCTCGTAAGACAGCAGCAGGGCCAGACTTTCCGGCGTCGTCATGAGAAAGTGAGGCGGCTGGCGGCGCTGGCGCTGGCGCTTCGATTGGGGCGTGTCGCCGGTCCGCGTCTCGGCGCGCACCGGCAACGCCATCTCGGCAATCGGCGCTTCCAGATTTCGTTGAATATCGACCGCCAGCGCCTTCAGCGGCGAAATATAGAGCGTGTGCAGTCCATCGGCGGGGACATCTTCCGGCCCGGCCAATTCAATCAGGCTGGGCAGGAAACCGGCCAGGGTCTTGCCGCCGCCGGTGGGTGCGATGAGGAGGGCTGACTCTTCGTGCCGGGCTGCCGCGAGCATTTCAAGCTGGTGGCG
>JAQBXG010000171.1 GCA_027625125.1 Pseudomonadota bacterium | reverse complement strand
GACGCTGAGGGCCTCGGCGGCGATGGCATCCAGGTCCGGCGGGCCGCCGAAGCCCGATCCCCGCGACCGCTCGACCCCGATCGTCGCGACCGCCCCGTCAAGATCGAAAGAGGTCAGGCCCAACCCCCGCGAATCCAGTACCGCGAACAGGGCCGCCGCCGGATCGGCGGCCGTCTGCCGGGTGCCGAAAACCTCGCCGGCGTCGCGCTCTGCCCCGACCATGACCGTTTGATCCTCCGTCAGGGCGGCGATCGTCGGGCGCTGTTCGACCGGCGGCGGCGGCGGATCGAACTTCTGGACTCCCGGGTCGTGCAACTCGGCGCGCAGCGATACGCGCAGCATGTTCAACTCGCCCCGTTCGCGCCCCAGGGAGACGTCCAGCCACGAATACGGCCGGAAATTGAAACCGATGTTGTATGGGCGGGCATCCGCCAGGTCGCCGGTCTCCGGGTTCGTGGAATATGCGTGGCCGTCGTACTCCAGCTGGAAGGTCAGCCCCTCGAACAGCGTACGGTATTCGACGCCGCCGAACATCCCGACCGTCTCGCCGGTAAAAAAGTTCAGAAACGTCGGCGCGCCGCCGGGTCCACCGGTGGCGTTCCGCGCCCGGAAGCGGTCGGAAATCGGGATCAACGGGTTCTTGATCTCGCCCTTCGATCCCAGATATCCCCAACCCATGCCCAGACTGAAATCGAAATCGCCGAACCGCTTGCTCGCAACCAGATACTCGCCGGAAAAGATGCCGGTCCCCAGACCGTCCTGCAAACCGATCGCCAGCGCCGGCCGCCAGGGACCTTCCCGCAGTAACCGGAATTTCAGGTCGGCGCCGCGGTCCTTCAGCGTCTGGTCGCCGCTGAACCACGGAAACGGTGAATACAACTGGTTCGTGAACTCGGTGTAGCGGAACGTCGCCTCGACCCACGGAAACGCGTTGACGGTCAGGAAAACGCGCTTGTGCGGCGATACCCGCGAATACCCGAACTGGAACAACCCGTCCGGGCCGAACCGGGCCGTGCGGGTTTGCAGCAGGCCGATGCCGCCCATCACATTCGGCGAAACGTAGCGCTCGTCGGCGCCGACCACGTCGTCGAACGGGTCCTGGGCCGCCGCCGGCTGGCCGGCCGCCATCGCCAACGCGGCGGCCAGGCCCATGGCCCACGACCGCACGGATTTCCAATCGGCCCGCACCATCCGGCAACGCGCTCCTGTCTCCGCGCGATTCAAACCGGATTCGGTCGCGGCGCGGGTCCGTCGTCCAGTGGCAACGCTAGTCGGTGATGACGGCCAACGATGCAAGCGTCACCGCGATCTGGCTCACGACCGAGGCAACCTCGCTGGACAACCGCAACAGATCGAACGGCGCCGGGTCGGTCGGCGCGACGATCGTGCTGCCGGGCGGAATCTGCGTGACCGAATAGTTCCAGACCGAAACGCTCTGTGGTTCGGCGACGCCGTTCGGGTACACCAGATAGACGCGATCCTTGTCGGCGGACTGCTGGAACCCGCCCGCCTGCTGGATATAGCGGTCGGCGCGGGTGCCGGGCAGGAACTGCTGGGCGCCGGGGCTCAGCACATCCCCGATCACCAGCACCGAACTCGGCCGCTTCGGAATGAACAACCGGTCGCCCGGCTGCAAGACCACGTCCAGGTCCGGCCGGACCTGCAACACCGTCGGATCGGCCTCGATCACCATGCGCCCGACCGGCTCGACGGCGGCAATCTGGGCGGTGATCTGGCGCATCGCCGCGACGGCGTCGGCGCCGACATCCTGGCGCGTTGCGGCGGCGATCGCCGCCGACTCCAGCTCGCGGGCGGCGCGGATGAACCCCTCGCGCTCGGCCGCCTTGATGCTTTCGCGGGTGAATACCGCCCCATACGGATACGCCTGCGCGGTCAGGCCGCCGGCGCGCGCCAGCAATTGCGAAAGCGTTTCGCCGCGGCGGATCTCATAGCGTCCCGGCCGCAGAACCTCGCCGGCCAGCACCACCGGGCCACGTTCGCGGTCGGTGAACAACTGGTTGAACCGCACCGTGTCCCCGGGCCCGACCAGGACAGCGACGTTGGTGGCGGTCATATCGGCAAACCCGCGCACCGAACTGGACACGCCGGCGACGGGATCGGTGGAGAGCCGGGTCACCTCGACGCGGGTCAGGTCGGCGTCGCGGGTGACGCCACCGGCGATCGACGTGACCGCGGCAAGCGGCGTTCCGGCGACGACCGGATATGCGCCCGGCTGCCGCACCTCGCCGCCCAGAACCGCGGCATGCTCCATCACGAACGGCAGCATCGCATGGGAATCTCGGAATACCGCCGGGCAAATGCGCTGGCCCGGGGCCAGAATCGCGCCCGCCTGCGCATCAGGCTCCCTGGCGATCGCCTGCACGACCGATGCAAACCGGTCTGTGCCGTTGACCCGGACAAGCTCGGCGACCGATTCCAGACCCAGACACGCCAGTTGCCCCGGCGGCGCCTCCTCCTGGGCCAGGTCCTGCTGGGCAAACGCGCCGCGGGCGAACAATTCGATCTGCTCTTTCGCCGCGCCCAGCTCGGCGGTCAGTCGCTCGATTTCCTGTTGCAGTTCACGGGCCTCTTGCTCGGCGAGTTCGTCCGGCTTCGTCAGCGCGAAACTGATCGATTCCTGCACCGCCGAAGAAGTCAGGAAGCGGATGTCGTCCATGCTGAACACCGAGAACCGGTCCCCGTCCTTCAGCGCATAGTCTTCCTGTCCGGCCAGAATCTTCTGCAAACTCACCGCGAACAGCCGGGACGACCTGGTCGCGCCGTCGGTCGTCTCCAGAACCGCGAACGGCAGGTATGCATCGGCGCGAATCCCGTCGGCGCCGCCAATCAGCGCGCCGATGCTGGGCGCGCTGGCGCGGGACCGCCGCCCGGGGGCCGTGACGTGCCCCGCCAGCACGACCGTGCCGACTTCGACATCGTCGCCGATCTCGACATCGATCAGATCGCCCGGCCGCACCTGGCCCGCTCTGTCGCCGACCTCGATGATCGCGACCCGCCCCGCCTCATCGAACGTATTCTGCAGGATTCGCAGTCCTGACGGCCTGAGCGCCCCGCCGGCCAGCGCCAACACCTCGTCGACCGTCACCCGCACCTGCCCGTCGCGGAGTTCATAGATCGCCGGCCGGATCACCTTGCCGGCGACGGCCACCGTCGGTCCCAGGCTCGGGACGACGATGCGGTCGCCTTCGACCAACATGATTTCACGCGGGACGGGACCGCCGGTCAAAAGATCATAGATGTCCAGTTCGAACGAACTGCCGCCGCGGTACACCAGCACCCGGCGCAGGCTTCCGGTCTTGGCGATGCCCCCGGCCATGGCCAGCGCGTCATACACCGTCGACAACCCTGTCAATTGATGGACGCCGGGGGTGCGCACCTCCCCCGTGACCGCGACCGCCACCGCCCGCACCGCGCCTAACGACACAAACACTTCGGTGCCGACGAACGCCGCCTCGATGCGCGCCTCCAGGTCCTGGCGGAATTCGCCGAACGTCCGCCCTGCGGCGCGGATCGGCGGCAGGTCATCCAGGAACACGCGCCCCTCGCGGTCGACGATGACCTGATCGGTGTTGGAAAGCTGCCCGCGAAAGGTCAGAACGATTTCATCGCCGATGCCCAGGCGATAATCATCGGGAATCGCGCCGTTAACCAGAACCTCCGGCGATACAAAGCCGTCAAAGACTTCATAGCCGAACTGCAGCAAAGCGGATCCCGCGCGCCGGCAATA
>JAQBXG010000170.1 GCA_027625125.1 Pseudomonadota bacterium | reverse complement strand
CCGCCGGTGCCCCGCAATCCTGAACGCGGAGGCCGCGGGCGCGAAAATGAACAAAGCGCCCCGCCGGTGCCCCGCAATCCTGAACGCGGAGGCCGCGGGCGCGAAAATGAACAAAGCGCCCCGCCAGTGACTTCCAGACACGAATGGCGAGGCCACGGGCGCGCGATCAAGAAAGCGCCCCGCGCCGCCGTCAGCCGCCGCGTGGCGATCGCGGCGATGGGCGGCGCCGCCGCGACGGTGGCGGGTCTTGCGCGGGCGCAAACCCCGATCGCATACGAATTCATCATCGCGCCGGACCGCGGCCTCGGCCTGGCGCCGACGCTGGCCTGCACCCACGGCACCGTCGAACAGGGCGAAGGCCCCTTCTATGCCCCGGCGACGCCGCGCCGCGAATCGTTGCGCGAGCCGGACACCGCCGCCGCGCCGCTGGTGCTGTCGGGGCTGGTGCTTGCGCCCGATTGCCGCCCGGTGGCGAGCGCGGTCGTCGATCTTTGGCACTGCGACGAGAGCGGCATCTATGACAACGCCGGGTTTCGCTATCGCGGCCATCAGTTCACCGACGAGAACGGCGCGTACCGCTTCGAGACGATCCGCCCGGGCCTCTACCCCGGCCGCACCGCCCACATCCACGCGAAGGTCCAGGGACCGGCGACGGCGCTGTTGACGACCCAGGTCTATTTTCCCGACCTGCCGGAGCAAAACTTCGCCGACCGCATTTATCGCGACGACCTGTTGATTCTGTTGCGCCGCACCGCCGCCGGCTGGGACGCCCGCTTCGATTTCGTCGTGCCCGCCGCCACGGGCGGCGTTTAGGCCGGGCGACAGGACCGGACGTCTCGCCACCGCAAGGATTTGGCGCTAGGCTTCCTCGATGAGCATCCAGCGAAGGATTTCCCGCCGCGCGGCCCTTGCCGCTGCCGCGGGCGCGTTCGTGTCCGCCGGAATTGCCCGTGCGCAGAACCCGCCGTTGGGCGCGGTTCCCGGCGTGGCCGACGACCGCGGACTGGACCTGGTCCCCGGCCCGGACTGTGTGCGTCCGACTGTCGGCGCGACCGAGCCGGTGGACTTCGCGCCGTTCTCGCTCCGGCGCGCGATGTTGCGGGACGCGATCACCGACCAGCTGCCGCTGCGCCTGTCGGGCCTGGTGCTGACCGCCGACTGCCAGCGGGTGCCGGACGCGGTGGTCGACCTCGCGCACGCCGACGAGAACGGCGCGTACGACCCGATGGGAATCCGCTACCGCGGCCACCAGTACACCGACGCCTCCGGCGCGTACCGGTTCGAGACCATCCGCTCCGGCCCTTATTCGGGCCGCACCGCCCATATTCACGCGCGGGTGCAGGGTCCGGGGACCGTGCTGCTGACGACGGCAATCTATTATCCCGACCTGACGGAACTGAACGCCGCCGACCCGTCGTTCCGGAGCGACCTGACGATGAAGCTGGCGCGCACCGCCGACGGCTGGGAGGGCCGCTTCGACTTCGTGCTGCCGCTTGCGGGCGTGGGGGTGTAGACCGGGCGCGCTTGAATCGGCCGCGAACGACGCCACATCCGGACCAGGCCCGCCAGCAAGGAGTCCGCCCGTGTCCAACTCCCCCTATACGTTCTCGACCCCGGTATCCGGCACCTTCGACGACGCGATCGAACGCGTCACCGCGGCGCTGGCCGCCGAGGGGTTCGGCGTGCTGACCGAGATCGACGTGCAGGCGACGCTGAGGAAGAAACTCGGCGTCGACTTCCGCCCCTACCGCATCCTCGGCGCCTGCAATCCGCCGATGGCGTTCCGGGCGTTGCAGACGGAACCGGAGATCGGCGCGATGCTGCCGTGCAATGTCGTCGTGCAGCAGACGGACGGCGGCGTCACCGTGTCGGCGATCGATCCGGTGGCGTCGATGCAGGCCGTCGACAATCCCGCGCTCGGCGCAATTGCATCGGAAGTCCGCGAAAAACTGAAGGCGGTCATCGCCGCCGTCGCCGCCTAGCCTCAATTATCCTCGGCTTTGCGGAGGAATCAGTATCGCCGATTCGAGTCGGCACATTGGCCCGCTATTCGCCCTACACCGCAATTCCGGGTATCCGGCCAGTTCGCGTCGGAAATCTGTTGCGGCTGTCCCCTTGGCTAGATTGCATCCAGACGAGCCAGCTCGGATTCGAACTCAAGCCGAAGTTGCGCCGCCTCCTCGTTCGGCAGCCACAAGCTCAACTGGGGGAAGATTGTCTGATACAGAGAGACCTGTGACTGCTTCCAAGGAAGCGCTTCGGCCGCGCGAGCTTCCGCAAGGATGCGGTGCAGCCGTGCGCGGACTTTGTCAGGATCGGGCCGATATGTCGGCGCGGATTCCTTGCCGAACAGGTCCGGCTCGGCTTCGTCCGATTCCAGCAGGTTGGGGGCGTCAACGCGGGGCACGGTGTATCCTAACTTCTCACCTGGTCGATGAGAAGCCTTGGGATGAGGCCAGGATCACCGGCCAGGGAACACTACGCTTGGTCCGGAAACGCAGCCCGATAGGCTGTGTCAATCTCGCCCATCGTTTCGATGGAAAAGGCAAGACTGTCGGCGACCGCGCCGACGTGGTTGATCTCGTCCAGCGACAACTTTCTGCCCTTGCGGGCCTTCAGGTACTTTTCGATCACCTGATACCCGCCGATGTGAAAGCCCCAAACGTCCACTGGCACTGGCGCGAAGTATTGCGACGAATTGATCCAAACCGCCGTTTCGCCCGGCGCGTAGCGAACCGCATCCACCGTATGGTCGCTACTCCCGTGATACTTGGCGAGGCCGCGCCGTGGAAACTCACGAAGCAAGTGTGCCTGTACAAGGGACCAGCCGAGGATTGAGAGTGATTCGAAATCTTCTGATGAGTCGTGAAACGGAACACGGGGGAAATCGGCACGGAGAAACTCGGCGTAGCGCGTGTGATAGTCGGTGGCGCGCAATATTGCGTAACAATATCCCAACACTTCTTCGGCAGTACGGTGGTGTTCGTACCGTCCATCCAAATATGCCCGGAACCCAGAGGCGAGGTTCTCCAGCAATTCTACCTGCCCCGACTCTGGCGCCAAGAAGAGTGGGAATACATAGACACCTCCCCTGCGGAAAAAGTTGAAGTCCGTTGGACAGTCTACGACCATCACCGCATCAAACTCCGAGCTTCCGATAACGCCAGATTGGCGGCTCGTCGTGATTGCAATGTTCTCAGGAATCAAATGTCGCATTACGCGCTCGCGGAGGTGCACCGCCACATTGCGGTCCCATATAGTCCATCTCTCGTCGAACGGTCGATAACTGAGTGGCGTCAGGCCGGATGAAAGATCAATCGATGATAACGCGGACTTGGCCCTCTCGTAGTTCCACTGATTTTGGGAGCAAAGCTGGTACTGTTGTCGCGCCTCGGCTTCATCGGAGCTTGCAAGCAAAGAATGGACCTTTTCAATTGCTTCAGACTGACTGAAAGAAACAGCGAACTCATCATGAGTAGTGACGATCCCCGGGGCAGGATCCCCCATCGGAGCGAAAATCTCGGGGATTGACCAGAATTGACGGTATTGGCGGCTGAGCGCAACGTCTTGCGGTCTGAACAGCCAATCCGGGTCATCAGGCTCGAGCTTCGTCCATCCGATTGACCCATGTTTGTCCTGTGCGAGCGCTTGATATTTGGCAAGTCGACCACCCCACAGGTCGCTGTGCCATACACCGCGTTCAAGGTCCGGGGCTTTAGCCCGGATTATTCATGACGCGGGCTGGAATGAAGTAGCGAGCGTAGCGTAAGCTGCTGATCTTG
>JAQBXG010000169.1 GCA_027625125.1 Pseudomonadota bacterium | reverse complement strand
CGAGCAGCAGGCGGTCGCGCACCGGGCGGCCGTTGACGAACAGGAACTGGGACTGCGCCGACGGTTTGTGGAATGTCGGCAGCGCCGCCGCGCCGGTGAGGTGCAGGCCTTCGCGGGCGGCATCGATGTCGAGGGCGTCGGCGGCGAAGTCGCGGCCGAGGATGCGGCCGAGGCGCTCGCGGCGCTGGAGGGCGCCATCGCCGGGCGCGGCGGGCAGGTGCAGCACCGTGCGGTCGCCATCGTCGAGGCGGAAAGATACATGGGCGTGCGCCATCGCCAGACGGCGCACTGCGTCGGCGGCGTGGTTGCGTTCGGTCGCCGCCTGTTTCAGGAACTTCGCCCGCGCCGGGGTCGGGTAGAACAGGTCCCGCACCTCGACCCGGGTGCCGATGGGCTGCGAATCCGGCTTTGGTTGCGCCACCGCGCCCGCGTCGGCGGTGACCGACCAGGCCTCGGCGGCATCGCGCGTGCGGCTGGAGATGCGGAAGCGCGACACCGACGCGATCGACGGCAACGCCTCGCCCCGGAAGCCCAGGGTTTCGATATGGACGAGGTCGCCGCCCGGCAGCTTGCCGGTGGCATGGCGTTCGAGGGCGAGCAACAGGTCGTCGCGGCCCATGCCGTCGCCGTCGTCATCGACGACGATGGCGGCCCGCCCGCCGTCTTCGAGGCGGATGCGAATGTCGTTGGCCCCGGCGTCGAGGGCGTTTTCGACCAGCTCCTTGACCACCGCCGCCGGACGTTCGATCACCTCGCCGGCGGCGATCTGGCTAACGAGGTTGTCGGGCAGGCGGCGGATGGGCATGCGCCGCTGCCTATCCGTCCTTGTCTTCGAGGCCGGTGGGGTCGCCGACGACGACCGTGACGAATTGGATCGGCGTCGTGTCCGGGTCGGCGTTTTCGTCGCCGAGGAAGATGCGGCGGGCGACGCGCTGCACGTCATCGGCGGTGACGGCGTTGATCAGGTCGGCGCGCTGGTCGAGATAGTCCGAGCCGAGGCCGGAAAGCTGCATGCCGGTCAGCAGCGACGCGATGCGCGAGTTGCCTTCGAGAGTCAGTGCGAAATTGCCGATCGAATAGGTCTTGGCGTCGGCCAGTTCCTGTTCGGTCAGCGGCTCGCGGACGATGCGTTCGACCTCGGCGCGGATCAGGTCCAGGGTTTCGGCCATGTTGTCGTTGGCGGTGGCGACCGACGCCATCACGTAGGCGGTGTGTTCGAGCGGGGCGAGAAACGTGCCGACCGAATAGGCGAGGCCGCGCTGTTCGCGCACCACGTCCCACAGTCGCGAGATGAACGACGTGCCGCCCAGGACCGTGTTCAGCAGCGACGCAGCGTAGTAATCCGGGTCTTCGCGCAGCACGCCGCGGGCGCCGACCAGCGCCGACGATTGCGGGATGTCGCGGCGTACGATGACGAGGTGTTCGCCGTCGCGGATTTCGGTATCGGGGACATCGAAATCCGGCCCGGTGGCCGGAAGCCCGGCAAAGGCGATATCGACCAGGCGGGCGATTTCGTCGGGTTCGACATCGCCGACCGCGCCGACCAGCATGCGGTCGCGGGTGAGGCGGGTGGTCAGGAACGCGCGGAGGTCGGCCGGAGTCAGCGCCTCCATCGTCTCGACGGTGCCGTGGCGGGTGCGGCCGTAGGGATGGTCCGGGAAGGCGGCGGCGAGCCACGCATCGCCGAGGATGTCGTCGGGATCGTCGAGCCGCCGCGTCAGCGACGTCAGCAGCGCGTCGCGCATGCGGCCCACCGCGTCCTCGTCGAAGCGGGGCTGAGTCAGGGCCAGGCCCAGCAGCGCGAAGCCTTCGTCGGCGTTGGCGGTCAGGGTGCGGAAATCGACCTGGAACGTATCGGTGCCGATCTCGAAGCCAAGGTCGAGGGACAGGTCTTCGATGCGGCGCAGGAACTCGAACGACGGAATGTCCCCCGCGCCTTCGTCGAGGGTGATCGACAGCAGGTTGCCGACGCCCTGTTTGTCCACCGGCTCGGTCGCGGCGCCGGCGTCGCGGAAGATCACATCGACAGCGAGTATCGGCAGCGACGGTTCGCGCACATACCAAAGATCGATGCCGGCCGGGGTCGTGATCTGCTGGATGACCGGCGGCGCAAACGCCGGCGCGGCCCACAGCAGCAGCGCGGCGGCGACGGGGAGAATGAACGCGCGGCGGTTCACAGCGATTTGTCCTCGGCCGGGAGCAACAGGCCGGTGACCGACTGGCGCCGGTCGAGGACCTGGCGCAGGGCGGCGGTTACGTCCGCGGCGGTGACGGCGTTGATTTCGTCGGTCCAGCCGGTGATTTCGGCGACGGTGAGGCCGACCGACAGGCCGCCGCCGACCAGGCGGGCGAGGCGCGTGACGCTGTCGCGGGCGAAGATCATCGCCGAGTTGATCGAGTTCTGGGACCGGGCGACGTCTTCGGCGCTGATGCCGCCTTCGAGGATCTGTTCGAGAAGTGCGTCCATCGCCGCTTCCATCACCGCGACATCGGAATCGCGGTTCGGCGACATCCAGACGCCGAAGCGGCCCCAGTCGCGGGCGTCGCCGGAGTAGTACGCACCCGCCGCGGCGGCGATGCCTTGATCGACGACCAGGCCCTGGTACAGCGGCCCGGTGCTGCCGGACAGGATGTCGGCGGCGATCGTCAGCGCCGGGGCCATGCCGTCGCGGGCCGTGCGCGACGGCGCCAGATACGAGCGGCCGAAGCTGGGTTGCCGTACCCGTTCGTCGCGGACGATAACCCGCCGTTCGGCGAGTTGCGGCGGCTCGACCGCGCGGTCGCGGGTCTGGGCGACGCCGGCGGGGATGACGCCATAGTATTTTTCGGCCAGCGGCAGGACTTCGGCCAGCGTCGTGTCGCCGGCGATGACCAGAATCGCGTTGGCCGGCGCGTACCAGCGGTCGTACCAGTCTCGCGCCTCGTCGATCGTGAACGCCTCGATATGGTGCATGTAGCCGATGATCGGATAGCGGTAGGGATGGGCGAGGTAGGCCGCCGCGTCCACCGCCTCGCCGAACGGCCCCTGGGGGCTGGTTTCGTAGCGCGAGCGGCGCTCTTCCTTGACGACTTCGACCTCGCGCCGGAACGACTCTTCGTCGATGACGAGGTTCTGCATGCGGTCGGCTTCGAGGCGCATCACGACTTCGAGGGCCTCGCGGCCGACGGTCTGCCAGTACGACGTGGCATCCGCCGACGTGAACGCATTTTCGCGGCCGCCGAAGCTGGCGATGGTGTCGCGGTATTCCTGGCCCGGCACCGTCGAGGTGCCCTGGAACATCATGTGTTCGAGGATATGGGCGATGCCGCGGTTGCCGTCGTGTTCATCGGCCGAACCGGCGCGGTAGTACAGGAGCTGCGAGACAATCGGCGCACGGTGATCGGAGACGACGGCGATTTCCATGCCGTTCGACAACGTCGCCGTATCGACCTGGAAATCCGGGGCCGCGACCGCCGCACTGGAAAAGAGAGCGACAGAACCGGCGACAAGTCGGGCGATGGCTTGCAGACGCACAGGCAGGCTCCCGAACAACCGGCGCTTGTCCGGCACCGGACGGCGACGTGCAACGTAGGGCAGGCGGGCGGGCGTGGAAAGCGGCATGCGCGAAGCTAGTGGATCAAACCAGGCACTGGAAGCAGGCATTGCCTGCGGGATTCCAGTGCCTTCATATTTTGATCCATCCACCAACGAGCCAGCGGCGCGAAGCGCTGGCTTTGTGCCATCAGAACGCCAGCAAGCCGCCCGCGCGGCGCGCGGCCGGTTGCGCCGGGGGCAGGCCGGCGACGCCGGTCT
>JAQBXG010000168.1 GCA_027625125.1 Pseudomonadota bacterium | reverse complement strand
AGCAGACCCGAACGTAATCATCGCCGCCGCAGCACGAGGGCACCAGACGTTGGAGTCAATCCACTAGGGCAGGGTCTTTGGGTTGAGGCAGGCGAAGAGCGCGCCCTCGCCCGGCGATACTGCCGACCAGGCATCGGCCGCGAAGTCGAGGCCGGCCACCGCGCCGGTCGGAAATCCGCCGGCGAGCAAGGTCGGGTCCGCCGCGAGGCGCACCGCCAGTTCGCCGAGGGCCGGGTTGTGTCCGACCACCATCAGCGACGAGCACGCGCCGTCGGCGGCGTGGACGATGGCCAGCACGTCGCCCGCCGTTGCCGCATAGAGCGCCGGGTCGGTTCGCACCGGCGGCGCCGGCGTAAAGGCGGCGGCGAGGAGTTGCGCCGTTGCGACCGCCCGCGCCGCCGTCGACGACAGGATCAGTTCCGGCGGCGCGAATTGTGCGGCGAGATGGGCTGCGATCACCGCCGCATCGGCCGGGCCGCGTCCGGCGAGCGGCCGGGCGTGGTCGTCCGCTGCGGGTGCGGCCGCTGCGGCCTTGCAATGTCGGACGAGATAGAGTTTTTTCACGGTCGCCTCGCTGGTGTCGGCCAATCGTGCCCCCGGCGCAGCACCGGAAACAACCTCGATGACGAGTCCCGAACCGATCGCCACTTCTCCGTCCCCGAGCGAGGACGCAAACCTGGCGTTGGACGCGCTCGGCGGCAGCCCGTTGCGATTTTTGAATCGAGAGCTTTCATGGCTCGCGTTCAACGAGCGCGTGCTGGAGGAAGCCGCCAACGCCGCCCATCCGGTGCTGGAGCGTCTGCGGTTCCTGTCGATCTCCGCCGCCAATCTGGACGAGTTCTATACGGTGCGGGTGGCCGGGCTGTTGGCGCAGGTGAAGGCCGGGGTGGAGCAGCTTTCCCACGACGGCCGGACTCCGGCGCGGCAACTGGAGCGGATCAACGAGCGCGCGGCGGTGCTGATGGCGGAACAGCAGCAAATCTGGCGCACGTTGCGGGCGGAAATGCGCGAGGCCCGTTTGTCGGTGGTCGAGCCGGAGGAATTGACCGCCACCGACCGCGAATGGCTGGAGGATCATTTTCTGGAGGCGGTCTTTCCGCTGCTGACGCCGATCGCCGCGGACCCCGCGCACCCGTTTCCATTCCTGCCCAATCTGGGATTCGCGCTGGTGCTGCGATTCGTGCGGCGGGGCAATGGAACGCCGCTGACCGCACTGTTGCCGCTGCCGAACCAGCTGCCGCGATTCGCCCGCTTGCCCGGCGACGAGGTGCGGTTTTTGTCGCTGGAGTACGAAGTCGAGCTGTTTCTGGACCGGCTGTTTCCCGGATACGAAAAAGTGGGGCAGGGGCAATTTCGCATCCTGCGCGACTCCGATATCGAAATCGAGGAAGAGGCTGAGGACCTGGTCCGGCATTTCGAGCTGGCGATCAAGCGTCGCCGCCGCGGCGGCGTGATCCGTTTGAAGGTGAACGCCGCGATGCCGCAGGAATTGATGGAGTTCGTCGCCCGCGAATTGGGCTTCGACGAAAGCGCCGTGCCCCGGGTGGACGGGATTCTGGGGCTGGCGGATACGTCGCAGTTGATTGTCGACGATCGCCTGGATTTGCAGTTCCCGCGCTATCAGCCGCGCTATCCGGAGCGGGTCCAGGAGTCCGGCGGCAAGGTGTTCAGCGCCATCCGCAAGAAGGACTTTATCGTTCATCACCCGTACGAAAGCTTTCGCACCGTCGTCGATTTCCTGGAGCAAGCGGCGACGGATCCGAACGTTGTCGCAATCAAGCAGACGCTGTATCGCGTCGGCAACGATTCACCAATCGTCGCCGCCCTGATCGAAGCCGCCGAGGGCGGCAAGTCGGTGACGGCGCTGGTCGAATTGAAGGCCCGGTTTGACGAGGCGACAAATCTGCGCTGGGCGCGCGATCTGGAACGCGCCGGCGTCCACGTGGTGTACGGGTTTGTCGCGCTGAAGACCCACGCCAAGGTATCGCTGGTCGTGCGCCGGGAGGACGGGGCGCTGAAGAGCTATGTCCATTTTGCCACCGGCAACTATCATCCGGCGACGGCCCGCGTGTATACCGATCTGTCCCTGTTCAGCGCCGACCCGGAGCTGGGGTGCGATGCGGCGCGGGTGTTCAATTACATGACCGGCACCGCCGTGCCCGAGCGGCTGAAAAAGCTGGTGATTTCGCCGCACGGCATCCGCGCCGAAATCGTCCGCCGCATCGAGGCGGAAATCGAACACGCCCGGGCCGGGCGTCCGGCGGCGATCTGGGCGAAGATCAACGCGCTGGTGGACCCGCAGGTGATCGACGCGCTGTATCGCGGGTCGCAGGCGGGGGTGGAGATCGATCTGGTTGTGCGCGGCATCTGCTGCCTGCGTCCCGGCATTCCCGGCTTCTCCGACCGCATCCGGGTGCGCAGCATCGTCGGGCGGTTTCTGGAACATGCCCGCATCGTCTGTTTCGGCGACGGCCACGGGCTGCCGGCGGAAGAGGCCCGCGTCTTCATCTCGTCCGCCGACTGGATGCCGCGCAACTTTGACCGCCGGGTCGAGGTGCTGGTGCCGGTTGAAAACCCGACGGTGCACCGACAGATTCTGGACGAAATCTTTGCCGCGAACCTGCGCGACGAGGCGCAGAGTTGGATCAGTGACGCCGACGGGACGTATACCCGCATCGCCACGGACGGATTCTCCTGCCATCAGTACTTCATGACCAATCCGAGCCTGTCGGGGCGCGGAAAGTCCGCGGAGGCGAGGGTCGCCGCCGCGAAATCCAGGTCCGGCGTTGGCGGTCGCGGCTAGACGCGCTGAACGCGGCGGCGGGCGTATCGCGCCGTTGCCCGGGACCGACGGGCGCGTCTCCGTCATTGATATCGGCTCGAACTCGGTGCGGCTGGTGGTGTTCGAGGGGCTGGTGCGGGCGCCGCTGCCGATCTTCAACGAAAAGATCCTGGCCGGCCTCGGCAGCGGACTCGCGACCTCTGGCCTGCTGGACGCCGAAGGCATGGAACGCGCGCTGGCGGCGATCGAACGGTTTGTCGCCGTAAGCCGGGCGCTGGGCGCCGGTCTGCCGGAAATCGTCGCCACCGCGGCGGTGCGCGACGCCCAAAACGGCAAAGACTTTGTCGTCGCCGCGGAACAACGCGCCGGCGGCCGCGTGCGGGTGCTGCGCGGGCGCGAGGAAGCGCGGTTCTCGGCCCTGGGGGTCGTCGCGTCGTTTCCCGGCGCGGACGGATTGGTCGCCGACCTGGGCGGCGGAAGTCTGGAGTTCATGCTGGTCGACAGCGGCGTGTTGGGCGAGGGGTTTACGCTGCCGCTGGGACCGCTGCGGCTGATCGGCGAATCCAGCGCCATGGCAAAGGAAATTGTCGATGCTGCGTTTGCCCGGATCGACTGGCTGTGGAAGCAGACTCGTGGGCGCAACCTGTATGCGGTCGGCGGCGCATGGCGAAACTTTGCCCGCGTCGATATGGCGCGCGGTCAGCAGGTACTGCACGTCGTGCATCACTATGCGATGGATCGCGACCGCGTGCTGTCGCTTGCCGAATTGCTCTCCGGGCTGACGGACCGCTCGATGAAGGGAATCGCCGGCATCTCGCGGCGGCGCCAGGCCGCGCTGCCGATGGCGGCGATGGTTCTGGGGCGCACGGTGGCGATATCGGGCGCCAGCAGGGTGGTGTTTTCCGGCGCGGGGCTGCGCGAAGGGGTGGTCCACGACCGGCTGCCGGCCGACGAGGCGGCGCGCGACCCGCTGTTGGCGGCGGCGGCGCGCATGGCGGAGCGGGCCGGCCGCGCCGGGGAAAACGG